>JAQICK010000014.1 GCA_027858595.1 Melioribacteraceae bacterium | reverse complement strand
TTCTCGTAATATAATCGTTTTTTGTTCACCACTATAACGCTTTCTTTCTAGCATGGAATACTCCTTCTTTACTCTTACGTAAATTTATGAAATTCCATTTCCATCTGAAGCTTTACAGTCTAATCCACAAACTTCCCAGTAGTGCCACTTTTATAAATTACAAAATAGTGATTTTACAAAAACAAAAAAACTCATTTTACAATGATAATTGCAAAAGACAAAAGTGGTTGTATAATAATTGGCACAAAAGAAATATCCATTAAGTATCATCAAAAATAAAAATGCATTTGTAAAGTGTATCACAAATGCATTGAATTTGGGAGCAATAATTTTAATATTTTAGGATTTAGATTCTAACCTCAGTTAAACCAATTCCCGGCGCATCGGCAAGTTTCAGTTTTCCGTTCACAACTAAAGTCCCTTCAAAAGGATCATTTCCTATTAGTAAATTCCCATCTATATCTGCCCAGTCAGCTTCTGGTGCAAGTTGCGAAATAGCCGAAATTGCACACGATGTTTCAGTCATACATCCAAGCATTACTTGCATATCCAATGACTTAGCAAGATTAACCATTTTGTGTGCTTCTCGCAAACCAGTACATTTCATCAATTTAATGTTTATTCCAGAATAAATTCCTTGAGCTTTAATTACATCGGGTATTCTTTGCAACAATTCATCAGCAAATGTAGGAAGTGGGGAATTTTCAGTTAGCCAAGCCATATCATCTAATTGAGTTTTAGGCATTGGTTGTTCAACCATTTTCACTCCCCTCTCATTGAGCCAATGAATCATATCAAGAGCAAAATGTTTGTCAGTCCAACCTTGGTTAACGTCAACAACAAGAGGCTTGTTTGTTACAGAGCGGATTGTTTCAATCATCTCTTTATCAGTTTCACGTCCTAGTTTTACTTTAAGGATGCTATATGGATCAGCTTCTTTTACTTTTTGTTTTACAACTTCTGCCGTATCAATACCAATAGTAAAAGATGTGTGTGGAGTCTTTGATTCATCATAACCCCAAACTTTGTACCAAGGTTGTCCCATTAGTTTTCCAACTAAATCGTGAAGAGCAATATCCACGGCAGCTTTTGCTGCAGTATTTTTTTCTTCAATTCCATCAACGTAATCTAAAATTTCTTCCATTTTAAATGGATCATTAAATTGAGACAAATCAACTTTGAATAAAAATTTAGATACAGTTTCATGTGATTCACCAAGGTATGGTGGCATTGACGCTTCGCCATATCCAATAACGCCTTCATACTCAATTTGTGTTAGCATAACTGGTGTTGTTGAACGAGAACTTGTTGCAATTGTAAAAACATGCTTTAACTCAAGAGTAAAAGGTTTGAATGTAAATTTCATTTAATCATTACCACTTATTATATTAATATTTTTTGCAAAGTTGTTTGTAAAAATTAATGGTGTATGCTCTGGCCCACCAATTAACCTAAATATTTTTCTAAAATTTCATCTGTTTAGTTTTATTGGCTGAGTTCTAATTATTACAGCATTATTTAATCGTAATGATATCAATAGCTAATTAAAAAAAATCTGTCATTTCGAACCCGATTTGTGGGTGAGAAATCTTGTGAATAGCAGGAGATTTCTCAATCGCTACAAAGCAAGCTCATTTCGAAATGACATTGGAATAATACTGCAAAAATAGCAGAGCATTATTTGCTGTCATAATTAGAGCTCAGTCGTTTTATTTTAACTCTCCGTTATAGAATTCATTATTTTTAATCAACTCAATTCCATTTTCGCTTACCGAAGAAATAACTCTTTTTGCTCTAATAAAATTTTTCAATCTATATGCACTAAAATTATGAGCTTTTTTATCGAAGCTATTATATTTAACTTTTCCAGCTTCGTGAATAAATTCTAAATTGTCAATATAGATTCCAACGTGAGTTATTCTTTCTTTTTTTCCATCTTTCGCTTTGAATCCGAAAAATAGTAAATCCCCTTTTTTTAGTTCATCAAAATTATTTTCTGTATCAACTAAATTTCCTTTTTTCACTTGCTGCGATGCATCTCTATCTAACAAAACACCATTTAAATAATATACGGTTTTTGTAAACCCGCTACAGTCTAAGCCTTTAGCAGATGTTCCTCCCCACAAATAAGGGTTTCCCATAAATAATTTTGCAGTTGCAATAATATTTTCTGGTTTTGGATATGCTTTTGAAAGCCAAGTATTTAAATCTTGCACCTCTGTTTTTAGGATAAAGGCTATTCTTCCATCTGGATATTTAACTTTTATGAATTCACCTTCACTACCAATTTTCAGAAGAATATTTCCAATTACTAAATCAGAAATTCTCTCTGAATCTTCGTTAGCTTCAGAATAAGAAAAGCCATATTCTTTAGTATAAATTATTTTATCTGAATTATACCAATTATCATATTCATCTTTAGAAATTGTTTTAACTCCATCGTCGTCCACCCAAGCAATATATTTATCTGGAGTTTGGATTAAATAGAATCCATCTTTTTTCTTAAACACTTTAACTGGAGTTCCAAGAATTGCTTGAGTAACAAGCTCCGCAGAATGCTTTGGCTTAGTGCGTAGATTGGCAACCGAAACATCAATTAAACCAAGGGTTTTACCTTTTAATTTTTCTGTAGGAAGAGTTTTAATT
>JAQICK010000337.1 GCA_027858595.1 Melioribacteraceae bacterium | reverse complement strand
TTCTAATTGTAGGTGTTGTTGTAACTTCAAGAGCTGTATGGTTCTTAGGTAGCTCAGTAACTCCACAAGTTTCCACCTTCTCTTCTTTGAACTTTGTAAGAATACTTGAAGTTAGATTGAATTCATCTTGTGATATTTCATTAGCTTCAGTTTCAATTAGGTAATCTAGGATATCAATTAATATTTGATACTCTGAGTTTGATAGTTTAGGAAGTTGATAAGTCTTATACTGGGCTTCAACTTTGCTGATAATTACTCTAGTTGATTTGCTAGTATCACGCTTGAGCCAGTAATCACAACCATCTATTCTTTCTAATCCATTTTGTCTAAGAATATCATTAACAGAAGTTTTGCGTTTATCCTTACCACTCTTGAGTCTATTAATCATTTCATCAATAGATCGCTTTTTCTCCTTTAGCAAATTAATCTCTGAGTCAATCACTCCATTATTCATAAGAGTCCAAGCCCATCCGTCAACCTTTTCTGGTATATTAATATCAAGTTCAAGTAGCTGTTCTTCTTGGGTTTCATCTATCTCACCATATGAATCATAAATTTCATCTAGAATCATATTTTTGGTTTGAAGCATGAACTTCAATGTATCATTGCTGCTTACAGTTCCATCTCTCATTTTATTTGTCTCCTTGGTTAGTGTTTAATGTTCCTTCTAGGGATATACATTTGAATATAAACCCCTACTCAGCTAACGATTTTCGCATTAACTAAGTAAGGGCATAGTAAGTGTAGGGTTGAGCGTTAAAGTGTCATAGAGTAGCCTTGAGTAGGCTTAGGGTAGGCTAGAAATCAAAGTCTCGAACCTCTGTGCCAGTAAGTGCAACTCTATTTTGCTCTGTGTTTGCACCATACTCAAATGACTCTGCTTTTTCTGGATTATTAATAAGTTCAGGTTTGTAGTTTGAAGGATAGCCTTTTGCAATTGAGATTCTAAAAGCCTCTGCTAGTGCATGCTCATCTTTCTTTACAATATTCCAACTAGAATATCGAGGTTTACCTTCTTCGTTGATACCTCTTATGTAATCAAGTGAGAATATACTTCTTCCTCTTATCTTGCTAAGGAAATCAACTGGAATTTGTTTTTGAGTAAATGTTTGAAGTCTATCTTGAATCTCTTCTTCTGTTAAGTTATTGAAGCATCCAGTCTGAATAAATAGTTCCTTTACTATAAAAGCCGAATGCCAATTAATGAAATTTCCATCTTGCTTTAAGTCTCCCTTGAATACTACTTTCTTATTCCAGTCTTGACCTATATCGAATTCAATTTCAACCGCTAAATCTCTTATGGATTCTGGATTGTCCTGATAGGATGGCTTTCCAGATAAATCAGTAGCAGAAACGATTCTTGCTTCCTTTATAAAAACACCAGTAAGACCATGTGTTTGACCATTGTTATTATTGAGTGTTAACATATTACTATCTCCTATTTGTTATGATACTTTTCTTAAGTTGAGTTGATTGTTTTTGTTAATAGATGCTAATGCACGAGACTTTCCTGTTCCCGACTCCCCGAGCACAAGAATATTAGGATGTTCGATTCCATGCTTTGCGTACTCTTCAAAGATGAGACTAAAGTCTTGTGGAATAATGGCAGGTAAAATTCCTAGTCTATCTTTGCAGAATCTTCCTTCCTCAGGTTTCGTCTGAAAGAAAAACTGAGTCTCTTTGGTCTTTGGGTCTGTTGTTACACGAGTAAACAAGATTACATCAAACCACTTTTGTATTTCATTTTTGCTTGAACCCTTAATAGCTGGTACATCAATAATTTCTCCACCTACATCTTTGTCTCTATCAATGTGAAAGTTGAATACTGTTTTAATTGGAAGTGAACAAACATTATAGATGAACGAGTTAATTGAATCGCCATATAAACCCCATGATCTTTGATCCATGGTATCGATTTTTCGTTTGAGTTTTAATTGATTCCGTTCTTGGAATCCTAGAGCTGAGGCTGTGTCAAAAATTAAGAATTCCAGTTCAAGTTCCTTTGCTTTGTCCGACAGTTCAAACCCATCTTCAACAATACTGCCATTAAGCAAGGGATGGTTAGTTGTTCTTTGTACTGGTTGAATAAGATTTTTAATAATTTCTTTTGTCTGAGCCAATCCCTTATGGATTCTTATTGGCGAGATACCAAACGTTTGTTGAAGTTTTTCTTTTCCTCCTATACTGGCAAGACTTCCATCATAGTCAAAGACTAATGTAGTTTTCATTTTGTGTTTCCTTATGTTGTTGTGAAATATTAAAAGTTGAATAATTTAGAAATGTGCATTTGATAGGCTGAACGTTGACGCTTATCAATTACATGTGAAACGTAGTAAGTAAGAATGTTTAGTAGCACCCATTGAGATTCTGTGTAATCATAATTCTCTGCTACATAGTTTGAGATTTTCTTTCCCATTGTTTTTTCAATAGCAACAAATTGTTCTGGTTTACTTTCAAGATTTTGAAGAATATTTATACGTTCTTGAATTACAGGAAGCTTTTCAGTTGAAGTAATTACTTGTTCTTTAAGTTGGTCAATATTGATTCCAGCAGTATGTCTGTGGTAAAACTTGCCAAGTAATTCACCAAAGACCATTCCATTGGTACAGATGCCTCTGATACCGCCCCAGAAGCTTCTAACACCCTCTGCACCGTTATAGCTATTGTGTAAGTATAGAGACAATGCAATATCTGAATCTCCATCACTCACGGTCAAATCTGGAAAGGTAATCTGTAATTTCATCCTTCCATCTTCTACAAACGAATGAGACTCATCCACATACCACTTATTATCAAACTGATCTAAGAAGTCTAATACTGGTAGTATTACTTCTCTGTTTGAAACCATCTTATAGCTTGATGGCATTATGGAAATAAGATTGTTGTTGTCAGCTCTAACTATAGACTGATACTCTGAAGTGCTAACAAGATTGTTCTTTGGAAAGATACTTGTTGGGTTCATTCCATAACCTACCTCTCGTTGCTCTACCTCAAACAGGTATGGTTTTAGTTGTTCCTCTATAGAAAGATTTGGCAGGCTTTCTACAAAGTTGATTGTTTCTGTTTGCATAATTGCTCCTTGATTGGTTGTAAAATGATTTGATCTGATTTGATGCTAATAGCAAAATTGCTTCCTACACTATAGCCTAAGTCAGATAGCCAAGCACCGCTTAGTCTTATGAATGGTACTGTTCTGCTCTTTTCATTCTGAGTGTAGGAAACTTTTCTTTTTGTTTTCATTGATTCACCTTTGGTTATTGAAAAATGATTTTAGATAAGCCTGCTTGGCTGTGTAGTTAAGCATTTAAATTGTAATTCTGGTTGAACTGCTACTTCATTGCTTCAAGAAGAAAATGGATTCAAATGAATTGATAGACTTTTAATGAGTGAGAGTTTTATAAATAATTGAGTTGAGGAAATAGGAATGTGTAGTATGTTGATAGGATTATTTTAGATGCGTTCAATCAGAAAACTATGGGGGGTAGGTCAAACCAAGAGAGATTAATATAGAGAAGCATCTCCTATCCATTTTGGAATATTTTTCGCTGATAAAAGTACTGCCATTATTTTTTTTATAAATATTTTTTCAGAAATAATTGATGCCTTTGACTTTGGTTTGGTTCCGCTTTTCAAAGCGGAGGAGGAACAAATAAATCAAAAAGCAATTCCATTCATACTTGGTTCATATCGCTTGATTAGAATGCCAGTAAGCAAAGAGATAAAGAGCTTCATCATACCAGTTCAAATTATTACCCTCTCTTCTGCTTATTGGCATGTCTTTATTCATATGGCTTAATTTAACTGCTTGGTTCAATCTACTTACACTCTTCGCTTAGTGCCTTCGGCACCGCTTCGAGCTTATTCGCTTCGCTCACTAGAGCATGCAAAATACTAATGAAGGTTCTGCTTTCCCGAAATGTTTGTATATAGGTATTGTATGTATATACTATTATGCTTTTTCGGAAAAGCAGAAGTGTAATTTGTAATTAAATTGTAATTGGAATTGTAATTATAAATCACTTGCTTTTAGGCTGCATTCTAAACATTATGACTTATAATTACATTATTACAATTATTAATTATAATATATAGAGAGAGAAATAATAAGGGAGATAAGCTTCCTTACCCCCATACCCTAGAAAAAGTGTAATTTGTAATTTTATCACTATATTATCCAATTATGCTCTGTTTTCAAAGTATTTGAAATTACAATTCAATTTTCAATTTGTAATTCTACTTTTATAAACTTGGTTAACTTTTTCAATTTCGATTCTATATTCACGAACTGACGAGAGTGATACTGTAGCAGGTTGAGGTCCATCAATATTAAATAACTCTTTGAGTTTTGTTGTTAATCTAGATACAGTGAAATTCTCTAAAACAACTTTTGAATTTTTTAGATATTCAAGCAAATCAGTATTTGTAATATGTGCAAATCCAACTTTAATTCTTACAATTTTATTCTTATTCTTATTCTCTATCAATTTATATATTGCTGTTAATATTTTTATAACTTCATTCTCTTCTTGGTTAACTTCTTTTCTATGATCTGACTCCTTACTCATTAGTATTTTCATTTCGTTAAAAATAGACTTGCTTTTATCATTATTGCTTTCGTCAACAATGTGTGCTATTATTAGTTGAGGCAACCAAATATCTATAAGTCTATTATCCAATAAGTCTTTATCAGAACCAAGAAAATCGGTGGAAGAATATAGCTGGAATATTTTAGATGCAAATTCCAATCCAAAAAAATATAATTTTTCTCTTATTGTGTTCTGTAATAAAATTACATCATTTGATTCTACAAATCTTCTTATATCACATAAATTGTTTCTTGACAAAATAATTCTTACTACTCTATCTGATAAAACCTCCTCTAATTTATTTATGCCAGCAAGGATTTTCGGGCTATAGCTACTAAAATTCTTGGGTGAATATTCAGATCCTACACATCGCCTTACTACACCATTTTTCGAAAATCCTCCTTTTAGTATCCCAGCCTTTGCTGCAGATGCATCATCATTCTTTTTATCATAATTCTCGGATTCGTCCAATAACATTGTTGATTGAAGAGCATCAATGTCACGGTATATTACAGCGGCACTTGAGTCTGTTGAAATAGAACCATTGAAACATAAATTTAACATTACATCCAACAATGTTGATTTCCCACTACCTTTATCTGCAGTAATGTGAAGATATGGGAAATATCTAAATATATTAAACACATAAGTCCCCATTATCCATAAGGCCACTAATGAATAATCCCTTTCATTTTGAAAATAGATAAAGGTTTTAATGTGTGAACTGATATGCATAAATAGTTCGTTGGGATTGATCTTTATTTCTCCATCAATGAATTTTTCTAAACTTTTTATTGGGAATTTTGAGGAATAAAGATTTTCATTCACTGGAGTTAAGCCATTTTTACTTAGTTCTGAGAATGGGATAATTTTCTTATCTGAATTTACTATATATATTTTATTCTTAACTATGAAACCATATGATAGTTTTTCGTCAACGAAATCTTGTGCTAATTTTATTTTTTTTAAAGTTGGTGTGCTTTCTATTTTCTTAAATATTTCTTCATAATTGTTTTCTTGCTTTTCCATGATTTCTATTCCTATAATAATAGTTGGTTGAGTGTGACTGTTTATAGTTTCAACATAGAATCACACTCAATTAAGCTACTAGCTATGCCCTAGTAATTGCTTCCGTATTTATAATTTTGTTTTAAGATTTTTGAATGCGTTCTTATTCCCGATATTTTTTCTATTTGGATTTCCAGCCATTCTAAAAGGATAAAGTGGGCAGTCTGGGCTAGTACAGTTTCTCACTCTACTTATTTCACCTGCTGAGCATTCTATGCAGCGAATTTTTATGTCTTTTAGTTTAACTCGTTTGTTTCCGAATCTATAGGGAGCTAGTTCGCCCGAACAACCACCTCCACACTCCCTTAACTCTATGTGTGATCCACACATACATCCTAAACAGTATTTTTTGACAGCAGCTGACGGACTGAGTATTTTAGTCATTGGAATCCCCTCCCTCTCGTTTTGACAACCAGATTTCTATTTCCACAACCGAGACTTCTGTGTATTTTCTTTCGATTCCTTTTCCCTTTTGTAATACACTTACAATCTTATCACGTACTAGATAATCCAGTGTACTTGATTTAAGTGATGGGTACTTTGAAAGAATTTCTTTTGTTGAAAATGTAGATTGCATTTCTTCCTCCTTTATTGTTATTGTTTTTATTGTTAAAAACAAAAATAAAGGGGGAAATAAACCGTGAAGATTCACGCTTTATTAAAAATTGCGCCTAAATATTACGTATTGCTACTTTTTTAGCATTTAGTGTAGTGACCATAGAAAAAATAATTAAATTGTTTTTCACTACACTATTGTTCTTATGGAACTCAAAGCTCCATCAGATCGGAATGATTGTAATAATTTGATTTTGATAATGGCGAGTGGATTTAATGTAAGTCAATCAAGTTAAGACTTCTTTTCTTGTTTATAGTTTAATGATTTCCCTTACTTCGCAGCATCTTTGGGATATATAAATTAACATTCTTTGTCAGTAATGAAGAAAAATTTGCTCTCACCATTATAACAGATTCTTTTTCCATCAGTAGTAATTTGCATTCTTTGCTTCTTCAATTCATTATAACATTCTAGTACTTCTTCTTCATGAACATCTAATTTTGAAGCAACATATTTTAATGTTGGTAAAGTATCTATAGGAGCAGATTTTACAACATTAATAAAAGCTATAATTTTTTCCTTTTCTATTTTAGGCTTTCTATGTTGTCTAACATTATCATTCGGAAATGGTTTAAGGATTATGTTTTCAATTATAGAGATATCTTCAGTTTTGTATCCCATACTTTTAAGTTCGTTACTATTTTCAAAAGCTTTTTTTATTTGACTTGAAATCTGAATAAAGTCATCAAATTCATCAGTTACGATTTCAAGTAGCAAATTTCTAATAATATTTGACGCAAATTGTGCGCCTCTTTCAAATTCATTACTCTCTTTCTTTGATTGAAATTGTTTTGAGTATGCTTTTTGAAATCTCTTATCACCAACTAAAAAAAGATCTTTAATATCCTTGCTGTCTTCTTCGTGTAAGAATTTTAGTAAAAAGTTAAAATAAAAATCGTATCTATTTAGAATTTCATTTTTATAAAAGTCCGACCTTTTTCTTTTGGATTCAGGTTGCCCTCTAC
>JAQICK010000213.1 GCA_027858595.1 Melioribacteraceae bacterium | reverse complement strand
AACACACTAATCTTTGCTGATGAAAAAGCAACAGAAACTGTATTGAGAAATTTAATTGCAAATGCTATCAAATTCACAAAACCAGATGGAATAATTAAGATTGAAACTGAAATGAGAGATGGCGAAATAGCTATTTCGGTTTCAGATAGTGGAATAGGTATGAGCGAAGCAGATAACAACAAATTGTTCAAAATTGAATTGCATCACACTACAGTTGGCACAAACAAAGAAGCTGGAACTGGAGTTGGACTCATACTCTGCAAAGAATTAGTAGAAAAACACGGCGGTAAAATTTGGGTTGAAAGTGAGTTGGGAATAGGAAGTAAGTTTGTTTTTGCTTTGCCCAAAAAATAAAATTACAGAAAAACTGAAATATGATAGTTGCAGTTGAGAAAATGAAGATGCACAATCCAAATATTTAATTCTATTTATTTAATTCAGTGATTTTTCGACGAACCATTTTTAAATGTGTGTATATCCAATGTATCATCCGAATAGAACAGCGTTAGAATATTAGGGTAATAAAACTTGGTTTTAGAAAATTTGCAAGAAGGAATACTATAATTTCCAAAAAGTTTAATTATGGGCTAAGAACAACACATAATAGTAAAATATTTTTAACACTAATCTCTAAATTATCTAAAGCTTTAAAAATAATTTATCAATTGAAGCAACTTTTTGTTAGTTAGTTCATCTTTATAATTAAGTACTTCGGTATTATTTTTCAATTACTTTTTATACAAATAGAAATTATTGAAACAAGGAGGTTGTAATGGCTTTAAAGAAAAATCCAAAGTTTGACTTAAAACGGAAATATCAAAGGTATTGGGAAGTTAGTATAATCATCTCATTAATGATGTTAATTATTGCCTTTAAGTTCTTTCCTGAATTCAAACAAGAAGTTATTGGAATGGATGCCCCACAAGAATTAATTATGACTGAAGATGTAGAAGCCACAAAGCAAGAAACTGCTCCACCTCCTCCACCAAAGCCTCCAATTCCTATTGAAGCACCAACAGATGATGTTTTAGAAGACGTTGAAATTGAGGCAACTGATTTAGATGTTGATGCCGAAGTTGCTGCTCCACCGCCTCCACCAAAAGTTGAGGAAGAAGAAGCAGAACCAGTTTTCTTTGTTGCTGTTCAGCAAATGCCAGAACCAATTGGAGGTATTGCCGCAATACAAAAATTAATTACTTATCCCGAAATTGCAAAACGTGCTGGAGTTCAAGGTAGAGTTTATGTTCAAGCGTATGTTGATGAATTAGGAAATGTTACTAAAGTTGAACTAATCAAGGGAATTGGGGCAGGATGCGATGAAGAAGCTATGAACGCTGTTAATAGTGTTAAGTTTATACCTGGAAAACAGAGAGGAAAACCTGTGAAAGTAAAGATGTATATCCCATTGCTTTTCAGATTAAACTAGAAATAATGTTTTACATTTAACTTATTACATATCCTACATAGTCCAGCAACGTATACGAGCCCAGTATTAGCCGAAGGTTAGTCGGTTGTTTGGGCTTCAAGATTAGGGAATTAGGTCGCATATTTCTCTCTAATTTTTTAAGTCAATTGCATTCTGGGCAAAAGTGTAGTCTAAGGATGGTGTGCAAAATGAAATACATTTGCAGAGAACACTGATTTTTGGTGGTTTTTAGTTGCAGTTGAGGAAATGAAGATATAGATAAAAGTTTCTCCTCTGGATATACATTTGAACATAAACCCTTCTACAACTAGCTTGTTTTCGATTAACTTAGCAAAGGCTTAGTTGAGTAAGGGTAAGCCCATGAAGTGCCCTAATTCGTCAATGCATGCATGTAAAAACGGGAAGTTTGTAGCAACATCATAACATAAGCAAATTATCACCCAAAACAATCATCCAGCTTATATCTTTTTTTTTGATAAGCAAAGAAAGCATTGCAAAACAACTACAACCTCGATGAAGGTGCACTTCAAGTATTATTGAATTTATTCAATGATGCAAGTAATTCAAATTGAGGAATTGTAGAGCAAAAAATATGTTTAACATTTTAACCATTTTTAAGTCATTGTTAAATTAGAGATTTGACTTAATTACAGAGGACTATAACAATTTTACTAGTACTATTAAAAAGGAAAAATGTTTTTTGAAATTAAAAACAAAACCATAATTCCAATTGCGCTAAAAATGGATGTTAATATTACAATTCCAGTAATTTCAGCTAGTTTATATTCATAACGTTCAGCAAAAACAGCCAAGGAAATTGCTGCTGGTATTCCACTTTGTAAAAACACAAAAGACTTCATTTCATTGTCTATATCACTAAAAAACGATAAAATAATGAATGTAACTAAAGGAAGAATTAAGAATCTGAAAATAGAAAACCGAAAAGCCTTTTTTAACTTTTCATATTCAAAATTATCGTAAATAAAAATACCAAGTGAAAAAATCGCAATACCCCCGGCAGTTTCACCTAATAATGAAAGAGAATTAAAAAGAATAGAAATTTTGATATTAAATAT
>JAQICK010000170.1 GCA_027858595.1 Melioribacteraceae bacterium | reverse complement strand
TGCTGTATCATATGATTTAGTTGCTCGACCTAAGTTAGTTCCTATTTCAGTAAGAGAATCAGTGAAATTCACAAATTTATCGTGCAAGTCCCCAGCCTTTTTAGCTATTTCTTGAGCATATTTATTTTGCTTTTCATAACTCCAAATATTTTGAATTGTTTTAAGTGTTACCAACAAAGTACTTGGAGTAACTATCACAATGTTCTTTTCGAATGCATTACTAAAGAGTTCACGATCATTTTCCATTGCAAGCATGAACGCAGACTCAATAGGAATAAACATTAAAACGTAATCCAATGTTTTAATCTCTTCAATATCTTCATATTTCTGACTACTTAATTCTCTTACATGTTTTTGTATACTTTTCAAATGATCTTTTAAATATTCATTTTTCTCATCATCAGTTACGGCTGAATGATAGTTCTCATATGCAACAATTGAAACTTTAGAATCTATTATTACATCCTTATTATTTGGTAGATGAACAATTACATCTGGTCGTTTACGCTTTCCTTCTTCAACATTGAACGAAGGTTGCTTCTCATATTCACGCCCTTTATGAAGTCCAGATTCTTCTAACACTCTATCCAAAATAACTTCACCCCAAGCCCCCTGCTTTTGCGAATCCATTTTCAATGCATTTGTCAAATTAAGAGCTTCATTACCTAATTTTTCATTTAAATCTCTTAATCCTTCAATCTGAGTTTTAAGTGCTGTTCTATCTTTTGTATCATTAATATAAACTTCATCAACTTTGTTTTTAAATTTTTCAAATTCGTCTTTTAGTGGACTTAAAATTCCATCAATATTTTCTCTATTCTTTTCAGTAAACTATTTACTTTTCTCTTCCAAAATTTCATTGGAAAGGTTTTTGAATTCATTCTTTAAGTCTTCTTTAGAATTCTCAAGAAGCTCTAGCTTTTCAACTATGCTTTCCCTCTCTTTTTTAATTGCAGTTTCTAGCTCAGCAATTCTTTTTTCCAATTGAGTATTTTCACCAACTTTTATTTTCAGTTCTTCTCTATTTTGGGATAAATCTAATTCAAGTCCACCAATTTTTAATACTCTCTCTTCTAACTGTGATTTCTCTTTTTCTAAAATTAAAAATTGTTCCTTTTTCTCATTCTCAACTGTAGCTTTAGCTATTTCAATTTTGTTTTTCATCAAAGCACGAGTAAAAAGAAAAGAAATTACAAGTCCTGTAATTAGTCCAACTATTAAGCCAATTTCAGTTGTCATGCTATCCCTATAAATTTTGAGTTATTAAAAATCACTTTTATGAAAATACAAAATTCACTATCCAATAACATTTAACTAATTACCATGTTCGTCCATTCGCCGAATAAATACATTACTTCACCGATTACTGCTTTTATCATTCTCGCTATTGGCTTAAGTTGCAATCAAAATAAATGGAAGAAAAATGCAAACAGGAAATAACATTAAAACTAATACCGTAATCGGAATAATTGTAATTTTAATTGGAGGTTTATTCTTGGCAAGAAATTTTGGGGTTTTTCCAGGTTTCTATTTAGGAATGATTTTTAGATGGGAAAGTATTTTGATATTAGTTGGTTTAATATTGTATATCACTTCCAATAATAAATCAGTTGGAATTATACTTATTATAATAGGTGGTCTTGGACTAATCCCCACTGTCTGGCCTATAATCTTTATAGCGTTAGGCGGATATATAATTTTCAAGAATAAAAGTAACAATTCTCAAAATTTTGAAGAGGATACTTTTTCGAAAAATTCCAACCAAAACGAAAAGGTAAATGACACTTCAATATTTGGTGGAGGAAAGAAAAAATTCCAAATTGATAATTTCGGTGGTGGTAATATAATATCAATATTTGGTGGATCTGAGATTAATTTTATGGATTCTACTTTAGCTGATGGAATAAATAAGCTTGAAGTGTTCTTTCTCTTTGGAGGATCAAGTTTCGCAGTTCCAAGTAATTGGAATGTTTCCATACAAACAGTAAATATTTTTGGTGGGTTTCAGGATAAAAGAGCCATTCATCAAAGTCAAGAATTTGATAACAACAAGCATTTAGTAATCACTGGGATAGTTTTGTTTGGTGGCGGTGATTTAAAAAATTATATTAGTTTTTAGGAGATAAAAAATGAAGAATACAGATTCTAAAGTAATTGCCGGAGTTTTACTTATATTAATTGGTCTTTTTGCTTTTAGTGGAAATTTCTTTGGACTTCCTTTTCACTTTACACATTACATTTTTTCCATTCCCGGACTAATGATGATTATTGGACTTTTTGTTCTAATAAACGAGAAGGATAATTTTCTTGGAGTTGTTTTAGTTGGTGCTGGTGGATTTTGGTTCTTGTCACGCTATTCTGATATTCCAGTAAAATATTATTTTTTTGAATATTGGCCAATTCTACTGATTATCTTTGGAATAGCTCTAATATTTAAGCGACAGAATAATAAGGTTCACGTTTTTGAAAATGAAGAAATTAACAAGATGGATTCAGATTACATTGATGACGTTTCAATTTTAAGCAGCGGTAGAAAAACGATTAGCTCACAAAACTTCAAAGGTGGTAAAACGACTGTTGTTCTTGGTGGAAGCGTAATAGATTTACACGAAGCAAATCTTGCCGAAGGGACCAACTCATTAGAGGTAGTTGCAATTTTTGGTGGAGTAGAAATTATTTTGCCACGAGATTGGAAAGTAATTGAAAATGTAACTGCAATATTTGGAGGTGTGGATGACAAACGCTATGTTAACCCTAACCAAGTTTATGAAAGCAACAAGGTTTTGGTAATTAGAGGAACTGTCCTCTTCGGTGGTTGCGAGATTAAAACATATTAAAACTAAATGCAAAATCTTTTATCAAAAAACATTACAAATAAAATTATGTTAAGTGGAGTATTAGGAATAATAGGTTTCGTATTATTCTTAATACTTTATCTATTAGAAAATATTCAATTTGATATTGCCCTTACAGACAGTATAACTACAACAATTATTTTTGTATTAATTGTATTTAGTTTATGGTATCCTGCAAACTACATGAAAGTGGAAAATTATTCAATTCTAAATTTAGTCCTAAACAATTTTATAATAACAATAATTACTTCATTACTTTGGCTT
>JAQICK010000356.1 GCA_027858595.1 Melioribacteraceae bacterium | reverse complement strand
CTCATGATGATTCGCAGCACGCAAAACTTATTTCTGAACACTTTAAAACAGACCATTTAGAGTTAAACGCAGGAAAGTTGAACCGGAAATAATGTTTAAGCTTACGCGTCAATTTGATGAACCTATGATAGACTCCTCAATGATACCTACCTTTTTAGTTAGTAAATTAGTTCGTGAACATTGCACTGTAGCAATTGGTGGTGATGGTGGCGACGAATTATTTGGAGGATATAAACATTATGACCGTCTGTTGCGTTCAAAAGAGTTTTTTTCTGGTGTTCCTTTACCAATTAAAAAAATTGCCTCTCAAATATCAGGAAATATCTTACCTATCGGATTTAAAGGTAGAATTGGATTGCAAAATATGATAGCTGATTTAAACACTGAGTTACCAACTGTTTCCTCATATTTTGATAAGAATTATCGTAAAAGACTTATAGATTATCATCAAAAAGAATGGCTCCTTATGGCAGAAGAAATAAGAAGGAACAGAACTCCTGCAAATTCAAATTTACTCCAACGAATTACAAGAATGGACTTTGAGAATTACTTGCCTGAAGATGTACTGGTAAAAGTTGACAGAGCAAGTATGCTAAATTCACTTGAAGTAAGAGCTCCTTTACTCGATTATCGTATTATCGAATTTGCTTTTAGGAAAGTTCCGGCAAACTTAAAAGCGACAACTAATTCAAGAAAAATTATATTAAAAAAATTAGCAGAGAAAATTTTACCAGATAACTTTGATTATACACGTAAGCAAGGCTTTGGGATTCCGTTAGCAAATTGGTTGAGGAGTGGACCCTGGCTCGATTTTTTTAAAATAATTCTTTTAAGTAGTGAGCAGCAACTTTTTAATCATAAAGTTGTAGCCAATATGATTAAAATGCACCAGAATGGTATATCAAATAATAGCGAGCGTTTATTTGGCTTAGTTCTTTTTGAACTTTGGCGACGTGAATATGATATAAGTATTTAGAACTTTATGAAAATTGGAATAGACGCTTCCCGTAATCGTTCAGGAGGAGCAAAAGCACATCTTATTGGTATATTACAGGAAATCAATCCGGAAAAATTTGGTATTTCTGAAATTCATGTATGGGTTTACAAAGCACTTTCTGATAATTTGCCAAATAAACCCTGGTTGTTCAAACATAATCCCCCTGAACTTGAGCGAAGTTTAGTTCAGCAGCTTTGGTGGCAGTATGCTAAATTAATTCAAGATATAGACAGTTTTGGAATTGATATTATGCTAGAGACAACCGCAGCGGGTATTGGAAGTTTTCATCCCAGCGTTGTTATGAGCAGGGATATGTTACCATTTGAAAAAGGAGAAATTAACAGGTATTGGATGTCGCTTGATTATATTCGACCATTTGTTATGAAATACATCCAGTCGAGATCCATGAAACGAGCCGATGCAGTGATATTTCTAACAAAACATGCCGCAAATAGTATCCAGGAATTTACAGGAAATTTGACAAATTTCAGAATTATTCCACATGGTGTAGGAGAAAATTTCAGAAAAAATATTTCATTGAAAGAGTGGCCCAAAAATGGTAAACAAGAAATAAATTGCATTTATATTTCTCAAATTGTCAGATATAAACATCAGTGGCACGTTGTAAATGCTATTTCACAACTTCAAAAAAAAGGGATAAATGCAAAGCTTAAATTGGTTGGCCCAATAACAGAAAAAAGTGCAAATATAGTTCTTGAGAAAGAAATTGAAAGATTGGATCCCAATAGAAAGTTTATTGAACGAATCGGGCATGTTGATCATTCAGAAATACCTCATTTGGTAGCTGATTCTGATATTTCCATTTTTGCATCCAGCTGTGAAAACATGCCCAATACATTGGTAGAAGCGATGGCATCTGGAGCTCTCATTGCATGTGCAGACAGAGGACCAATGCCTGAGATTTTACAAGATGGAGGAATTTATTTTGATCCGGAAAATCCTGACTCTATTGTTAAAGCAATTGAAATAATTATTTCGAAACCAAACGTAAGAAAACAAATTTCATTAAAGGCAAAAGAACTTTCTGCAAAATATTCATGGTCAAAATGTTCAAATGATACTTTTGAATTTTTAACTACAATCAAAAAAAGGAACTGATTTTAATCCCATCATATATATTAAATTTATGAGATAAACATTACAACATGAAGAAAGAACATTTAAAATACTTACGATGTCCAAAGACAAAAAAGCCACTGAAATTAAGGATAGATATTATAGTAGGAGACAGAGTAAAAGAGGGGTCTCTAATTGAGCCAGTTAGTGGCAACAATTATCCAATAATTAATTTTATTCCAAGATTTGTGCAATTAAATAATTATACCAATAATTTTGGTTTGCAGTGGAATATTCATTGTAGCACGCAGCACGATAATTCTTCTGGGTTCAATATTTCTAAAGATCGTTTTGAAAAGGAAACGATGTGGGGAAAGTCGTGTCCAAATGAAATAATCCTTGAAGCAGGTTGTGGTTCTGGTAGATTTACACAACATGCCTTATCAACAGGAGCATTGGTAATTTCCTTTGATTTTTCAAGTGCAGTTGAAGCTAATTATCAAATTAATGGCGAACACGAAAATTTATTAATCGTTCAGGCAAGTATATATGAAATGCCTTTTGATTCTCATTTTTTCCATAAAGTATTTTGTTTTGGCGTTCTTCAACATACTCCATCTCCTCGAGACTCTTTTACTTGTATAGTTAATGCTATTAAACCTGGAGGAAAAATTAGCTCTGATATTTATAGAAAAGATTTTGCCAGTTTATTTTTAACACCAAAATATTTAGTCAGAACATTCACAAAAAAAATGAAACCTGAAA
>JAQICK010000289.1 GCA_027858595.1 Melioribacteraceae bacterium | reverse complement strand
TTTCATGATAGTGTGAAATTATGAAATTTAAGTGTAGTTATAAATAGAATTTGCTAGTATTTCTTTAGGGATTAGCAAATGAACAGTGACAATTGCTACAATGCTGAAAAAAGAAACTGATATGCAAGTTGTTGCAACAGTAAGCGATGGTGAAAATATTTTGCAGAAAATAGAAAAAAAAATTCCACATATAGTTTTGCTCGATCTCGGCTTATCAAAGCAAATTAGTATTAATGTTGTTAAAACAATTAAATCTGATTATCCTAACGTTAAAATTATTGTGATGGATCTTATTCCATTAGAAGCAGATGTTTACGAATTTGTTCAGGCCGGAGTCTCTGGTTTTATTCTTAAAGATGCTAATATTAATGAATTTTTTAAAACTATCAGAAGTGTTTATAAAGGTGATAAAGTATTACCATCACACTTAACATTTTCATTGTTTTCTCAAATTGTTGAACATGCTTTAAACGGATCGAAGGAAACTATAATTAAAGAATCTGTTCAGATGACCAAACGTGAAAAACAAGTAATTGATTTAATTGCTGATGGTTCAACAAATAAAGAAATTGCACAAGTACTTCATCTTTCACCATACACAATTAAAAGTCACGTACATAATATTCTTGAAAAACTAGCACTAAATACTCGTGTTCAGATAGCAAAGCATGCTTACCTCTCAGAATCGAATTAATTTTGAGTTTCTTCACGAATAAATCAATTATATCCCACTTTAATAGAATAAAAAAACTAGACCTTTTTTCATCCTTTTGCTCTATTTTTTTATTGTATAGTATTTTATATAATGATACAACTAAAAAAATAATAAAAGGAATTATCCTTTTTCACAAATAAATTTATAAAAAGAATACAATGTATTTGGAGATAAATTGTAATGAAAAAAAAAGAAATAAAAAACGAACGCAAAACTCTACCTAAATCCCCAACCAGTATTCAAGGATTTGACGAAATTACCGAAGGGGGATTGCCAAAAGGTAGACCGACACTAATTTGTGGTGAAGCTGGTTGTGGAAAAACTCTTTTTGCAATGGAATTTATTGTTCGTGGTGCAACCTTATACAATGAACCAGGCGTATTTATTTCGTTTGAAGAAACTGAAAAAGAACTCACTGCAAATGTTGCTTCTTTGGGTTTCGATTTGGATAAGCTTGTAAAACAAAAAAAGATTTGGCTTGAACACATTGATGTTGAAAGGGGTGAGATTGATGGAAGTAATGAATATGATTTGAAAGGGTTATTTGTTCGTATCCATAACGCAATTGAAACAATAGGTGCTAAGCGCGTTGTTCTGGATACTATCGAATCCCTCTTTTCTGTACTACCCAATGAAACTGTTTTGCGCACAGAATTACGGCGGTTATTTGGCTGGTTGAAAAAGAAAGGTGTTACAGCAATAATTACGGGAGAAAAAGGAAACGGCACTTTAACACGCCAAGGATTAGAGGAATATGTTTCCGATTGTGTAATTCTGCTAGATCATCGAGTTGAAGAGCAAGCATCAATACGTAGATTACGTATAGTAAAATATCGTGGATCAACTCACGGTACAAACGAATATCCTTTCTTAATTGATGAAGATGGATTTTCTGTTCTTCCTGTAACTTCGCTTGGATTGAACCATATTGCATCAGAGGAGAGAGTATCTACAGGCATTCCGCGTCTTGATAGAATGCTGTCTGGCGAAGGCTATTTTCGTGGTAGTACAATACTTGTTTCAGGCACTGCTGGCACTGGAAAGACAAGCATTGCGGCACAATTTGTTGAAGCAGCTTGTAAACGTGGAGAGAGCGTTCTGTATTTTTCTTTAGAAGAATCACCAAGTCAGTTTCTGCGAAATATGTCTTCAATTGGACTAGATTTAGAGCAGTATGTAAAAAAAGGATTGCTCCATTTGCATGCAACTCGGCCAACATTCCATGGATTAGAACATCATTTAACAACCTCAATCAAATTAATTAATAAAATTAAACCGCAAATTGTAGTTCTAGACCCAATAGATGGATTCCTAACTGCAGGAAATCATTCTCAAGTAAAAATAATGTTACTTCGTCTTGTGGATTTTTTAAAGATGCAAAATATTACTGCTTTCTTTGCAAGTCTTACATTTGCAGGTACTAACCAGGAGCTTACAGATTTGTCAATAACATCACTAATAGATACTTGGTTGCTTTTGCGAGATATTGAAATAGGTGGTGAGCGTAATAGAGGATTGTATATTCTTAAATCGCGTGGTATGTCTCACTCAAATCAAATTCGAGAATTTAAACTCACTAGTCATGGAATTGAGTTGCTAAATGTCTTCGTTGGTCCTGAAGGCGTATTGACTGGTTCGGCTAGATTATCCAAAGAAGCACAAATTAATGAAGAACAATTAATGCGTGAACAAGAAATTGAAAATAAGGAATTTGAAATTGAGCGTAAACGCGAAGTAATGGAAGCTCAGATTGTACTATTGCGTTCTGAGTTTGATTCTCAAAAATCTCAAGCAATTAATGTTATAGGAAATAAAACTGCTAGAAATGAACGTTTCTCTGAAGATGAAGCAAAAATGGCTAAAAGTAGAAAAGGAGATATTGAACCCAACGTAATTGAAGGTAAAAAATTATCTGCAAAGGTCGTAACACTAAATAAGGTTCAAAAAAAAATACTTCAAAAACTATCAGATAAAAATGACGTTTAAAACAAAAAAAATTAAACCACTATGGACTTCAAGTGCATAGTGGTTTGCTTACAAATTAAATATGTTTTGAAAGACCAAATAAACCCCAAATTTAATTTCAAAGGTCCACACTTCTATCACTAATTTAGAATAATTAGTAATTCATAAATTCACCCAAAATTTGCATTAGAAAAACATAATGCAAATTCGACTAAACTGGATTAAGGTCTGTGAGACTCCTGCGGAGGAGGATAACACTATCATCAAACCAAAGGATTATCATCCCAACTCCAACTAAATCGGGGCAAGTCCTTATCTAGACTGCTAGTTTCTCTATTTATACATTTTATTTAACTTCTTTTGCATAACTCATGATGAACGTTTGCCTTTTGATAATTGGCTAAATTTTATTTTGCTGAAATCATAACAACTTTTTTGAAAAAACTAATGGATTTAGCAAGGATATTATTAGAAAAACACCACGATTTATCGTGGTGAATTAGAGGCAAATACAAAAGTTTATAACTGCTTCAGCAGTTTCCATAATTATTTATTATTTTAAATCAAATAAATATATTATTTAAAATAAGGGATTAAATAATGGCAATTCATTCTTATGTAAAGATATGGATACATTTAGTTTGGGGTACTCATAACCACGAAAAAGCAATTTCCAAAGAATTAAGTAAAACAATTTATAATCATTTATTAAGCAGAGCAGTTGAGGAGAGCATCTCTATTGAGAAATTATATATAAGACCAGAACATGTTCATATGTTGTTCTCTCTCCCATCGTCAAAAGCAATAGAAAATATTGTAAGATCATTAAAAGGAGAATCATCTTATTGGATAAATGATAATAATATTACCCCATTTAAATTCAAGTGGCAAAGAGGATACGGCGCTTTCTCAGTTAGTGCTTCACAATTAGAAAAAGTAAAAAACTATATTGCTACACAAGAAGAACATCATAGAGTTAAAACATTTACGGAAGAATATAATGATTGGAAAAATAAATATGGTCTTTTCGATTAGAAGTAAATCTGCTGAAGCAGATTGGCGGAAATGGTATTTCTTTAATTCACCACGATAAATCGTGGTGCTATCCTAATTTCAATTAATTGATATTAGGATAGCACCATCCCGCCTTGTAGGCAATGCTGTCAACTTAAGAAGAATTTCCAACAGCTATTGTTAAAGGTGTTATCACATAAACACGTTTAAGGAGTAGTTCCTTTTTCATCCCTTTGCCCGATTGCCATGCTCTAAACATCTTCATATATTTCAAGCAAATTTGAAAAACATTAAAACAGAAAGGAATTATCCTATGTTATACACTATCGCAGTGATTTTAATAGTATTGTGGCTACTTGGATTAAACACTTCTAACACCATGGGTGGCGTTATTCACGTTCTTCTTGTCAATGCAATCATAATGATTTTAGTAGGTATTATTGGTGAACGACATGCACTCTAATCTATTATTTGAGTTAATAAATGAATAAAATAAGTAATTCTTTTCGAGGAAATCATATACTTGTTGGTGCAGCAGCATTAGTAATAATTATTGCAGGGCTTTATCTTGCACAATCGGTTGTAGTTCTACTTCTTGTTTCTATTTTTCTGGCATTGCTTGGAGCCCCGCCGTTACTATGGTTAAAGGAAAAACATATTCCATCCGGATTTGCAGTGTTAATCGTAATGGCTGTTATGATAGCTTTTCTAATTCTGATTGGCACTCAAATAGTCACATCAGGTAGTAACTTCTTAGATGAACTGCCGATATTACAGTCACTAATTCGTGAACAAGTTATTGATCTTAGCGAACTTATGAGAAGCAAAGGTTTTTCAGGCACTCAAAAAATATTGTTGGAAAATATTAATCCGGAAGCCATAATGAAACTTACTGCAGGATTACTAACGGAATTTAGTTCAGCTATATCCGATCTTATTCTAACCCTTCTAACAGTAACCTTTATATTGCTGGAAGTCTCAAGCTTTCCTAAAAAACTTCGCACTATTCTTGGTGATCCCGAACTGTCATTTCCACGGTTCACGCAGTTTGTCGTTGATATGAAACGTTATATGGTTATCAAAACTTTAATTAACATAGTTGATGGAATTTTAATTGCTGTGTGGATGTACATACTCGGCGTACAGTTTCCGGTTCTATGGGGTTTCCTTGCGTTTCTGCTTCATTATATACCTAATATAGGTTCTGTAATGGCAGCAATTCCTGCCGCTCTTCTTGCGCTTGTTCAACTCGGAATCGGCAGCGCCTTACTCGTAGTAGCTGGTAATATTTTTGTTGGATTTATAATTGGCAGTGTGATTGAACCACGGCTTATGGGCAGAAAACTCGGGTTATCCACTTTGGTCGTTTTTATCTCGTTAATTTTTTGGAGCAGCCTGTTTGGTTTGATCGGTTCAATTCTTTGTATACCTCTTACGATGGCAATGAAGTTTGCTTTTGAAAGCAATGAAGGCACACGATGGATTGCTGTGCTGCTCGGATCAGAAAAGTTCAATGAAATTTCTAAACAAGTGAGGAAGAAGAAAGAGCAATGATTAGAACACACAGAAATAATGTATCGTTTAACTGAGGAAAGCTTTATGGTAAGAATATTTTAAGGACAAAAATAATTACCCAAAAGATGTAGTCCATTTTTCATCCCTTTGCTCGATTGAATTTACACCCTAATTAGTTGCATCTTAACACTACTAGTAAATATTAGAATGCATAGTAAAATAAATAAGGATTACCTATATGAAACATTTTAACCTTCAAGTTACAGAGGGCATTATTAAACTGATTATAAGGTAGAAAGAATTACTATTGTATGAATCTCATGAACACGCTCACCATGATTTATTGTGAAGACTTCAGAAAAAAAAAGAAGTACACTATATGTGTGAGAATCTATAACGAACTTCACTCTGCAAGTATTATGAAAAAGAAGCGGAGTAAAGCTATCATTTTTTAAGAAGGTAATTTTATGTTTAAGAATGTAATACTAACAATTGGGATAAGCATATTGATGCTTATCCAAGTGAATGCACAGAGCATTAACTTGGGACCTCAGATTGGGTTATCATAAAGCCCAGGATGCCGACGATGGTAAATTTATGGGTGGAGTAGCTATGCGGTTGAAGTTAACTTCAAGTCTTGGTGTTGAAGCATCCATTAACTATCGTTCGGAAGAATATTCGGATGGAGCATTGACAATTAAGAGTTGGCCGGTTATGATAACTGGTTTATACTATCCAATCCCAATAGTTTATGGGGCAATTGGTACTGGATGGTATAACACAACATTCGATTATGACCAGAACATGTTCCCGTTTGTTTCTAACGAAACAAAGCAGAAAATAGGCTGGCATTTTGGCGGCGGCGTGGAATTGCCCGTTGGTAAAAATTCTAAATTTACAGGTGATATTAAATACGTATTTATAGATTACGATTTTAATAGTATACCGGGCCTCGGCGATAAGAATAGCGATTTCTATGTTATCTCACTCGGTTTCCTTTTTGGGTTATAATTAGTCTTTTTTGACAAGTAAATTATACTATAAAAAATAAGATTGCTCCTCTGCCACAGGCAGACGAGTATGATGTCGGGTAATCGCGAAAGCGGATTTGCTTCTTCTAGAAATTAAATAGACCATCTATGTTTTGATGGAAAGATAAACTTAATTAATGGTTGTCTCAATTTTACGGGATAGCATGTCGTTATATTTTAGAGGAAAACTAATGAAAAAAATATTTTGTTTTTTAACATTGTCTTTAATTTTTTCTTGTTCATACCAAGTTCCAGAAGAAAACTGGGATGAGTTTTACCAAACATTTCATTCTGATAGTTTATTCCAAGTAAGTAGGCTGGGTGAGAATTTTGTTGGTAAAGGGTTTTATGGAGAAAAAGTAGAGAAAATTACGAAAGATAATTGGAGTTTTCTTCGTAGTGGAATATATGATGTAGATTCAACAAAATATAAAACAGAAATAATCTTTGAAAAAAACAAAGTAAAAACTCGAGTTTATGTTGATAATTCTGGAATAGATATTCAATCAACTTTTAAAAAGTATAATGGCAAATGGTTTCTTATTGAGCATTCTGATAATTTTAATTAAGCAATTATTTCAAGCCACTGCCAATGACTACAAATTAAACTGGTACTGTTTTTTTTGAATAAAGGCTAAT
>JAQICK010000334.1 GCA_027858595.1 Melioribacteraceae bacterium | reverse complement strand
AAAGAAATATCCGAAAAAACTAAATTAGGTTTGGAAGCACAAAACATAATTGCCTCCGGTGGGTTGGTCTCTGATGAAATAATTGTTCAGATTATTGAAAAAACTATTACAGATAATCCGAACGCAAACGGATTTTTATTTGATGGATTTCCCCGCACATATGTTCAGGCTTATATTTTGGAGGGTTTAATGATAAAATTGAATACTTCGTTAAATTGTCTGATAAGCATTAATGTTGATGAGGAGGAATCTATTTCACGTCTTTTGAACAGAGGAAAAACTTCAGGACGTTCTGACGATACTGAGGCAGTTATCAGAAATAGGCTAGTTGAATATCATGTAAAAACCCGTCCAGTAATGCAGTTTTACAAAGACAGGAGAGTATATTTTGAAGTTGATGGTTACGACTCAATTGAAAATGTAAATAAAAAGATAATAAATATTTTACATGACGAACTTAGTAAATCACTTTATAATATTGTTCTTTTTGGCTATCCTGGTTGTGGTCGAGGTTCGCAGGGTAAAGCGCTTGCTGAAAAATACGATCTCGAATATATATCTACAGGCAAAATGCTTGAAAGTGAAATTGAAGATAACACCGAAGTAGGAATGAAAATATTAGAGCTCTATGAGAACGGTCAACTCGTGCCCGATGAAATTGTTGTGCAATTGATAGAAAAAAAACTTGAAAACTCAAAAGGCGTTAAGGGTTATATTTTCAAGGGCTTTCCGAGAACTCTTGTACAATCTTATATATTAGACGGACTTTTAAAAAAGCACGGTTCTAAAATTTCAAAAATAATAGAATTTGAAGTCCCAACGCTTGAACTAATAAATAGGCTTGATGCGCGGAGCAAGACTGATAAATGTATGCCCTACGATAGTAGTACTGCTAAAATTGTTAAGCGTTTACAGGAACATGAAAATAAAACCATTCCAGTAATTGAAAAATATGAACATCTGCATGATTTTAAAAAAATTGATGGTATGGGTACATTCGAAGAAGTATTTGAAAGAACTGTAGTTGATATTGAAAAAGGCATGAAACATATGAGATAATTTCAATGCTTACTTTACAGCTGAGATGATATTTATTCAAATATTATGAATTGCTGATAATCCTATGGTCTTTAAGATTATTTAAGGGTTATATAATGCAATAATTAATTTGAGTTATAATTTTGAATAATTCTCTTTTCACCATACTCCAAACATGTATCTTTATGAACACAAATTTTTTTCTGATCTTAGACAACAAGTAAAGTTTCTCTAATAGTCATTGCGAAGAGTTTTATCCCGAAGCAATCTTTTAAACATAACTTACTTCGAAAGATTACTCCGCTCCACTCTTATTGACTTACACTTTTGAGGTATTGCACTAGATAATAGATAAAGGTAATTGTATATCTATTCACTTTAAAGAGTTTCATTAAAATAATAGTTGGCATCGTTTATATAAATTCTATATATTTTGAATCAATATGAAAAACTTAACCACAAATATTATTATAGCAAACAACAACTGGGCTTGGTGGCAGTTTATTAATTAATTATACAACCCAGTGAAATAGAATATAAAATTGTAAACCCTTCTCAATCACTGTGAAGGGTTTTTTGTTATAAAGAGAAATAGGTGAAAGTACACTGAAAAAAACTGATTTTTCATGAAAAGAGCTTGATTAATTTTATTGATTTTATCATAAGAATCATAGTAAATCATAATATTCAGCGTTCCCATTTTTAGAATTGAAACGAAGCATATTATGAATAAAGAAGACTTTATAAAACTAGCAGAAGATTTTAACGTAATTCCGGTTTTTGAAAGAATTACTGGCGATATGTTAACTCCGGTATTGGCATTCCTTAAATTACGAGAAAAGGATAAATTCTGTTTCCTACTCGAATCAGTTGAAGGTATTGGAAGACTTGCACGATATTCATTTATTGGTAAATACCCACATAAAATAATTTCCAACAGAAGCAGAAGATTAACAATAACCTCAGATTCTGGAACAGTAGAGACTGACGAAAACATTTTTGATTATTTAAAAAATGAAATTGCCTCGTACAGATTCCCTACTATAGAAGATATTCCAGATTTCACGGGTGGAATTGTTGGTTACATTGGATACGAAAACATTGCACTAATTGAAGACAAATTGGAATTTGAAAATCACCTAGACTCTGAAACTCCAGATTCTATACTTGGCGTGTTTAACACAATTATTGCATTCGATCATTTTAAACATCAACTTTTACTTATCTCCAATGTTCATCTCAATGGAAATTCCGATTTGGAATTGGAGTACAATAATGCAAGACAGAGAATTGAAAAAGTAAAAGATGAATTAACCAAACCAGTAAATCATAAATCGAACTTTAACTTTGAACCAAGTAAAAGTAATGCATTTGATACGTCAAGTTTTTTTGATATTGTGGAAAAGGCAAAACAAAATATTTACAATGGCGATGTTTTCCAATTAGTTCTTTCCAAAAGATTTACTGCCGATTATGAAGGTGATTTACTAAACCTGTACAGAGCATTGAGGATAATTAATCCATCACCATATATGTATTTTATGGAATTGCCTGAGGAAATTACAGTTATTGGGACTTCACCAGAAGATTTAATAAAAGTTCAAAATAGAAAAGCTAGTATTCTCCCTATCGCTGGTACGCGCAAACGTGGTTCAACTCAAGAAAGAGATTTAGAACTTGAAAAAGAATTACTGGCAGATCCAAAAGAAAAAGCCGAACACATTATGTTAGTCGATTTAGCAAGAAACGATTTAGGACGTGTTTGTAATTTTAACACGATTAACATAAAAGATTATATGAACATTCACCGCTTCTCTCACGTAATGCACATTGTTTCTAGGGTTGAAGGCGAATTGCAAGATGATAAAGATTCAATAGATGCTTTCAAAGCAGCCTTTCCAGCGGGAACAGTTTCTGGTGCACCAAAAATTCGTGCTATGGAATTAATTCATGAATACGAAAATAGCTTACGAAATATTTATGCTGGAGCAGTTGGTTATATTGATTTTAGAGGAAACCTTGATATGTGTATTGCAATTAGAACACTTTTTGCCATTAAAGATAAAATAAACTGGCAAGCAGGTGCTGGAATTGTAGCAGATAGTAAGCCAGAATTAGAATTGAAAGAAATTAATAATAAAGCTGCTGTTTTATTAAAGGCTTTGGAATATGCAAAGGAAATAGATGGATCAAGAAAATAAAATAAGTGACTTGAAAATATTAGTGATAGATAATTACGATTCGTTTACGTTTAATCTTGTTCAACTAATAGGAAAGTTTACACAAAATATTATTGTTAAACGAAACGATAAAATTACTTTGGATGAAATTACAGAAATGAATCCTGATAAAATTGTAATTTCTCCTGGTCCAGGTGTTCCGAAGGATTCTGGAATTTCAATTGATATTATTAAAACCATTGGAAAGCATACTCCCCTACTTGGCGTGTGCCTTGGGCATCAAGCAATTGGTGAAGTATTTGGAGCAGAAGTTGTTAACGCACCAGATTTAATGCACGGTAAATCTTCGGAAGTAGGACATAGTGGAACTGGAATATTTAATGATGTGAGTCCCAATTTTTATGCTGGGAGATATCATTCATTAATTGTAAATGCAAATTCAATTCCAGAAGATTTAGAAATTACTTCAAAGACAGAAGATGGAATTATTATGGGAATTAAACATAAGAAGTATCCTATTGAAGGAATTCAATTTCATCCAGAATCCATACTTACTCCAGAAGGCGAAACAATAATAAAAAACTGGTTAGAACAATGATTAACGAAATGCTAAACAAACTTCTTGATAAAACCGATTTAACCTTCAATGAAGCTGAAGAAGTTGCAGAATTGCTAATGCACGGAAAAATCAACAACGCACAAATTGCTGCATTGCTCACAGCCTTACATATAAAGGGTGAAACGCCAAATGAAATTGCCGGATTTGCAAATGCAATGAGAAGTAATGGACTTAAATTAGATGTTTCACAAGATAACTTAATTGACGTTTGTGGAACTGGTGGTGATAATTCGGGTACGTTTAATATTTCAACTGCAGTAGCATTTGTTGTTGCAGGTGCTGGAGTTAAGGTTGCAAAACATGGAAATCGTTCAATAACCAGTAAGAGCGGTAGCTCTGACGTTTTGCAAGAACTTGGTGTTAACATTGAACTCACTCCAGACCAATCAGTAGTAGCAATTAATACTATTGGAATATCATTTTTATTTGCACCAATTTATCATCCAGCAATGAGATATGTTGCACCAGTAAGACAAGAACTTGGATTTAAAACTATCTTCAATGTGCTTGGTCCACTCACTAATCCTGCGAACACAACTCATCAAATGATTGGAACATTTAATAAAGATATTGCATTGAAAATGGCAGAAGCCGCTAAAACACTTGGAATGGAAAGAGTTGCTTTTGTTTGCACAAATAATCAATATGACGAAATTACTCTAACACATACATCAGAAATTGTTGAGTTGAATAATTCACAGATTACAGTTACGGAAATGGATACAAGCACTTTTGGATATGACACCATAGAGTTATCTGATATCGAAGGTGGAACTCCAAACGATAACGCTCAAATAATTTTTGATTTGTTTTCTACTGATGCAAGGTCAATACATTTTAATGTAGTTGCAGCAAATGCTACTTTAGCACTTTATACCTCTGGAAAATATTCTACTTTATTAGAAGCTCAAAATGCCGCGGAAGATTCAATTCTTTCTGGAAAAGCGTTAAAGAAACTAAAACAACTAATTGATTTTGGAAAAGATTTATGATTGATATTCTTGCTAAAATAGTTGAGGTAAAAAAGGATGAAGTAAAATTACTAAAGCGTGATTATACACTAACACGGTTTTCAGATTATGAATATTTTTCGCAGGAATGTTTGAACTTTGAGAAAGCCCTTTCTAAACCCGAAGCAATTTCAATAATTGCAGAAGTTAAAAAAGCCTCTCCATCAAAAGGAATTATTAGAGAGAATTTCAATCATCTTTCTATTGCTGATACTTATATGAATAATGGCGTTGATGCAATATCTGTATTAACAGATAAGCAATTTTTTATGGGCAATATTTTTTATTTAAATGAAATTGCAAAGTATAAATCTGTACCGCTGCTTCGGAAGGAATTTATTATTGATGAGTATCAAGTCTTTGAGGCAAAAGCAAATGGAGCCGATGCAATTCTACTTATTTCTGAAATATTATCTGCAAGTCAGATTAAGGAATTAAGCAAAGCAGCAATTGAATTAGGAATGAATGTTCTTTTAGAAATACACAACGAACAGCATTTAGATAAAATTGATTTTTCTCTAAACAAAATAATTGGAATAAATAACAGAGATTTAACAAATTTCACAACTGACTTAAATACGACAAAGATAATTTCAGAACAAATAAATGAAGACGTAATTATTGTTTCTGAATCTGGGATAAATGAAATGAAGGATTTGGAATTTCTGAAAACGACTAAAACCAATGCTGTCCTAATTGGTGAGCATTTTATGAAAGCTGATAACATTGGTGATTCAGTTAAACAAATGAAAGAGTATTGTATATATTAGATGTCATTGCGAGGAGTCTGCTCTTCAGACGACGTGGCAATCTGTTACAGATTACTTCAGTCGTATACACCCCATAGTAATGACAAGTGATCAATGACAAGTGATCAATATTGGATTTAAATATGAAAATTAAAATCTGTGGAATAACAAAATTAGAAGATGCTCAACTCTGTTCAAAGCTTGGTGCCGATGCAATAGGATTTATTTTTTATCCTAAAAGTAAACGATATATAACACCAGAGCGAGCAAAAGAGATTTCATTGTCACTCCCCCCTTTTCTTCATAAGATTGGTGTTTTTGTAAATGAGAAAATTGAAGAAGTTAATAAAATTGCAAAACTAGTAAAGTTAACTGCTGTTCAATTGCACGGAGATGAATCTCCAGAATATATTTCACAAATAAATCCGCCAGTTCTAAAGAGTTTTGGAGTTGATGAATCTTTTGATTTTTCAATCTTAGATAATTTCAATAATTGTGGGATTATTCTGGACGTAAAAGACTCAGTTAATTTTGGCGGTACTGGTAATAAATTCGATTGGAATTTAATTCCAAAAAATATTCGAAGCAAAGTAATAATCGCTGGTGGTGTTAGTAACCACAACATTGATGAAATTCACAAAAACATAAATCCGTATGGAATTGATATCTCATCCTCGGTTGAAATTGAGCCTGGCATAAAGGATAAAATAAAACTTGAAAAACTTTTTGAAAAATATAATAGAGTATCTGCAAAATAATAAATATGTTATTT
>JAQICK010000172.1 GCA_027858595.1 Melioribacteraceae bacterium | reverse complement strand
CTAAAAATATATATTAGTTGTAGAATGAATTTTATATATTTCCCTAACTATTTTACTGCCGTATCAGGAGTTAAAATTCTAGCACCTAATTCTCTATCAAGCATATAAAGACCACTTTTGCTATCTCCAATTAGCTTAAATTTTTGAACTATTTCATTTGCAGTAGCTTCTTCTTCTACTTGCTCATCAACATACCATTGTAGGAAAGTTTTTGTAGAATGATCTCTTTCAGCAATTGCTAAATCTGTAAGCTCGTTTATGTGCTTTGTTATATACTCTTCATGAGCAAGTGCATCTTCAAAAGCTTGTTGAGCAGAATCCCAATCCAATTGTGGTTTATCAATTTGTTCTAAAATTACTCTACCACCAATTTTTTGAATAAAGTCGAAAAATTTCATTGAATGAATATGTTCTTCTTCTGCTTGTAGCTTCATCCACTGTGCCATTCCAACAAAACTATTGCTATCAAAAAATGTTGCCATTGAAAGATATAAGTATGAGGAAAAGAGTTCTCTATTGAGTTGCTTGTTTAATGCTTCTTCCATTACTTTTGATATCATTTTTTACCTCGTTATGTTTTTAATTTTATTAAATTCAACCAACAAAATATTGAATTAAAATACCATTCTCAATTTACAATTTTCTTCATTGAGCTATTTCAAAATATTTATTGGAACCAGAATGTTAAAACATATAATTACACTACTTTTATTTATACTTACTTCTTCTCTTGTTGGGCAACAATTTAGTGAATACTCTGTTCACAAAGCTCAGAGGGATGAATTTAAAACAAATGAAAATAGATTAAGTAAATTCTCTTCCGATGGAAGTGGGATTATTCCGCTACAAATTAATGCTCAAAAAGAATTATCCAAAATTGTGTTTGGCTACATGCCCGATTGGGAATACAACTCTGGCTCGCATGCTAATCAACATTACAATTTATTAACGCACATTGCTACTTTCGATTTTCCCGTGTCTAGCACTGGTTCTGTTGGTTTACCATCCAGTTGGCCTTGGACTGATGTAATAAACTCAGCTCATACTGCTGGAACAAAAGTGATTATGACAGCAGTAAATTTTGATTCGCTCGATATTAGAAATATTATAAACAATGAAACTGCGAAACAAGAATTCTTCAATGACACAAAAAATATAATTCAAACATATCAACTTGATGGAGTTAATGTAGATTTTGAGAGTCTTCGACACCAGGATAAAGCTGATAGTATTAATAATTTCATGACGGAACTTACTGCCTTTATCCATACAGAATTGCCGGGGAAGGAAGTGTCGTTTGCTGGGCCTGCAGTTAATTGGAGAGACCGTTGGGATTTGGATGGTTTAGTGCAAAGTTGTGATTATGTTTTTATAATGGGATACGCATTCTGGGGAAAGTGGAGCTCAACAGCAGGTCCTGGTGCACCTCTTACTGGATTTACACATGATATTACCTCGGTAGTTACTGAAGATTATGGTGATCCAGTTTCGAAGTATCCTGAAAAATTAATTCTGGGAGTTCCATATTACGGACACAAATGGAAAACATTAAATGGAAATGCTTACTCAAAAGTTGATACAGCAAATGGTGGTTTTCAGGGTTCTACACGTTTCTATAATGACGTAGAGAATGCAGATATTTACGGATTGCTTTGGGATAATATTTCCCAAACATCTTGGTTCCATTGGCAAGAGGGAACTCAATGGTATCAAACTTGGTTCGATGATGTAAGCTCGCTTGATGCAAAATATAATTTAGCATTAGCTCAAAACCTTGGCGGCGTTGGGATGTGGGCTTTAGGTTATGACGGAGAAAAACAAGATTTATGGAATTTAATAAAAAATAAATTTCCTTCTGACTCACTTTCAATACCAAATTCATTTCGAGTTATTCAGCATAATTCAAATACATTAATCTTAGAATTTGAAAAGGTCAGATTTGCTGAAAAATATGGAATTTATCTAAGCAATGATGGAATTGATTTTGAAAGAATTACTGAATCCATTTCTAACTCGGTTTCAATAACAAATCTAAAAATAGATTCTGTTTATTATTTTAAAGTGGACGCTATTAATTCATCAGGATCTTCTGCACAAACAGAGGTGCTTGCTGGAATCCCCAGTGGAGTTACTTCAGAATTTTTAATTGTAAATGGTTTTGATAGAACAAGTGGAACAATAAATACATTTGATTATATCCGTATGTACGATTATCCCATGACTAATATTGGAGTTAATTTTTCATCAGCAAGTAATGAAGCAGTTTCTAAAGGATATGTAAATTTAAGTGATTATCAATTTGTTATTTGGATGCTTATGAATGAAAGCTCAACTGATGAAACATTTAATTTGTTAGAGCAAACAACGATAATGAAATATATAGATAATGGAGGAGCTTTTGTTGTCTCTGGTTCTGAGGTTGGATGGGATTTAGTTGCAAAAGGGTCAGATGCTGATAAGGAGTTTTATCAAAATTATCTGAAAGCAAATTATATTGAAGATGCACCAAATAATGAAAATGCAACTTATTATACAGCTCTTGATTTGGATGGATTTGAATATAATTTCGATAATGGAACTAATGGCACAATTGATGTCGATTGGCCTGACGCTATTGAAGCAGTTGGCGGAGCCGAAAATATATTTACTTACAAAAATGTTTCTACCTCATTGGGATATGCTGGAGTTAAATACAGAGAAGCATACAATAAAGCTGGCGGTGTTGTCTATTTAGCATTTCCAATAGAAGCAGTTTATAATGATTTGGAGCGAACACGATTATTAGAAAGTATTATAAATGGGTTTGCTATTTTACCATCTGTCAAGGATGATGGTTTAAATCCAAATGAATTTGCTTTATACCAAAATTACCCAAATCCATTTAACCCAAGTACAGTAATTAAATATTCAATTCCATCTAATGCAAATAATGAAATGTCAATTGTAAAACTTTCTGTGTTTGATATTCTTGGGCGTGAAGTAGCAACACTTGTTAATAAAGAACAAAGTGCTGGGAACTACGAAGTGAAATTTGATGCTAGTGGAATTACAAGTGGAATGTACTTTTACAAATTACACTTTTTATCAAGCTCAACGTCCAGTTTTTTACAAACAAAAAAGATGTTGTTACTAAAGTAACGACATATGTCGCCTCAGAAGTGGTTAAATTTAGAAAAATTCTTGAGGAGACAGATGAAAAAGCGAAAAGCGATATTATTAAGACGAGGAATCAAAAGTTCGGAAGGAGAGTTCATCTATGAATTGGAGAAGTTGTATGAGCTCTCACCAAAGCTAAGTTCGATGATATTAGTAACGGCGAAAGAATGTTTATTAAGAGAAACATCATTAAGAGAAGGTCAAATAGAAGTAACAGTAATAGGAATAGAAGAACGGTCTGGCAATGTAATGGAGAAGCTGGAGAAAAGAAAAGTACGACTTACGTTAGACAATGGCTTAGAAGATATAGAGGCATTGCGTGAGTTTGGAAGGATTGAATTAAGGCGAATAAAACTACAGAGGATAAGTGAAGAATCCTTAGAACAAGAAGGAGTATAAAGTCAAGAGGACTTATCGAAATATTTGAATTGTTCAGTAAGAACAGTCCAGCGAGATATACGAGAAATAAAGAAAGAAGGTATAGAAATTATTACTCGTGGATACTTGCATAATATAGGAAGAGGCCAGACTCATAAAGTAAAAATAATAGGACTGCTATTAGATGGATTCACGTATAGTGAGATAAAGTTAAAAGCAAGACATTCAGTAGGAGCCATAAAAAGATATATAGAAAGTTTCACAAA
>JAQICK010000320.1 GCA_027858595.1 Melioribacteraceae bacterium | reverse complement strand
AACCTGCAAGAACATATGAACTTATTACAAGCAAAGCCCATGAGAGTGAAAAAATATTTTAACCATAAAGATATCAATTATGCCGCTTAATAACGGTTATTTAGCGTCGGGTTAATAGTAGAAATATCAAAAGAAGCAGGTACAATTATTAGAGAAGGTTTTGGAACAAAACTTACTCTTGAGTACAAAACAAACATAACAGATTTTGTTACAAATATTGATAAAGCAGCGGAAAAGAGAATTATTGATTTCATTAAGAAAGAATATCCAACACACAACATATTAGCTGAAGAGAGTGGAATTGAAAATAATAATTCGGATTATACTTGGGTCATTGACCCTCTAGATGGAACTATGAATTTTGCTCACGGACTACCAATCTTTTCTGTCTCAATAGGGATTATGAAGAACAGTGAAATCATTGCTGGTGTAATCTATGATGTGATGAATGATACAATATTTTCAGCTGAAAAGGGAAGTGGTTCGTTTCAAAATGGAAGAAAGATTTTTGTTAGCGAAAACTCAGATATAGAGAAATCACTTTTGGTTACTGGATTTCCGTACAATATCAAAGAGAATCCAGATTTTGCAATTGAACGATTTAATAAGTTTTTAATGAATTCTAGAGGCGTTAGGAGACTTGGATCTGCTGCTATTGATTTGTGCTATGTTGCAAATGGAACTTTTGATGGCTTTTGGGAAGTGAACTTACAACCTTGGGATATGTGTGCAGGACTATTGTTAGTTGAAGAAGCTAGTGGAATTACTAGTGATTTTAAAAACAAGAATACAGACATTTTCACAAAGCAACTACTGGCAACAAATGGTAAAGTTCATAACGATATGATAAAAGTTCTAAGCGAAAAGTAAAACTTTTCGCTTAGAACTAAACGATATTATTCTTTTGTGGTAAAAGAGAAAATATAATCTTCTCTTAAAGGCACGCCATAAAAATCGGTTAATGATTGGTCTATAGTAACTGTGTATTTTGTATTTGGGTTCAAATGTGTTGGATAAAGTCTAAACTCAGTTCTACCGTATCTTGTATATGTGGAAATTTGAAAATCTACATTTGGTGAAATAGAAATCGCATTTTTGATTGTTTGTTCATCTAAAGCATAATTGGCTTCAACACTTATTACAGAAGTGGTGTCAATATAATATTGGTTATTTAGTGGGAATGTTTCAACTATTTCCAGTTTTGGGGTTGTAAAAGAAATTGTTGTATCACTCTCTAAAGTTGCACCATTAATTTCTTCTAACAATTTGCTTACAGTTATGTTAATTGTTGTATCTGCCATCCATCCAAAAATTGGAGAAATTATCATACTAGAACTATAGGATGGGGATATTTCTACAGAAATGCCAGGCAAAACATCTTCAAATTGGAAAATCCCATTTGTTGTTGAAGTAGATGAAATAGCTTCACCTTGTAGTAATTGCACTGTTGCAATTGCCTCTTTTGGTAAAATAGTTCCAACAATTTTACCAGGTTGCTTGGAAGTAATTACAGTTATTTCATCCTTACATGAAATAAAAGTTAAAAGCATTAATAATACTACTACTAATTTCTTCATTTGTTAAAACTCCTCTATTTAATAAGACAGTAAAGTAATATAATTAAAATTAAGATATTTTCAAAAAGACATATATATTTTGGCTTAAATACGGTTAACTTCTTATCAATAAAAGGTTTAAATAAAATTTTCATTGAAGAAATGAAGGAAAATCTTTATATTTGTATCTTATGTCAAAAATTACAATTGCAATAGATGGTCCTGCTGGTTCAGGGAAAAGTACAATAGCAAAAATGGTTGCTGAGAGACTAGATTTCACATATCTTGATACAGGTGCAATGTATCGTGCCATTACGTTTCTTGCACTTGAAAAAGGAATTGTGGATGATGAAGATGCAGTAAATAAACTTGTAGATGGACTTGAAGTTACTCTTAAATATTCTAATGGGTTTACTTCAGTTTTTGCTAATGAAAGAGATGTTTCTGAGTATATCAGATCTCCAAAGGTAAATTCAAAAGTAAGTGAAATTGCTGCAATGTCGTTTGTTCGAAAAGAACTGGTAAGAATGCAACAGAATATGGGAAAAGTTGGTGATATTGTTGCTGAAGGTCGTGATACTACAACGGTTGTTTTTCCAGATGCTGATTTAAAGGTATTTCTTGATGCTTCAGTTGATGTACGTGCAGATAGAAGATATAAGGAATATAAGGAAAAGAAGATAATAATAGACTATAATGATGTAAAAGAGAATATAAAAAAAAGAGATAAAATAGATAGTAGTCGTAAAACTAGCCCGCTAATTAAAGCAGAAAATGCTATTTACGTAGATTCATCTGAATTATCAGTAGAAGAAGAATTTGAAATTTTGTTTGAAAATATTAAAAAAAAAATAAATTTTATAAAAAGTCAGAATAATCAATAATGTTAAACTAAAAAACAATTCATTCACCTTTTTTTCTGACTTTATTGGAAGAATGAAATAATAAGTTGTACAGGAGGAAAAATGTCTGAACAAGAAATGGATGCACAAGAAGAAGTATCCGAACAGACAAAGAAAGCTGAACTTGCTAGCAATAGCAAATTTATGAACCCAGAAGATTATTCAGAAAATGAATTAGCAGAGTTAGAAAAACTCTATGAAAATTCGTTTACTAATATTGTTGAAGGAGAAATCATAGCGGGAACCATAGTTGGAATTTCTGACGACCATATTGTGTTAGATGTTGGTTTTAAATCTGATGGCTCAATTCCAAAAAATGAATTCTCATCTACTGAAGAATTAGTAATTGGTGGAAAAGTTGATATTGTTATTGAAAGTGTTGAAGATTCTGATGGTAACTTAGTATTAAGTAAAAAACGAGCGGACTTCCTAAAAATTTGGGAAAGAATTATGACTGCTCACGAAACTGAAGAAGTAATTCAAGGTAAAATTCTTAAGAGAATTAAAGGTGGTATGGTTGTAGATCTTCTTGGTCTTGAAGCATTCTTACCTGGTTCTCAAATAGATATCCGTCCAGTTAGAGATTTTGATTCTTTTGTGGGACAAACAATGGATTTTAGAGTTGTAAAAGTTAATGTTCCTACAGAAAATGTTGTTGTTTCTCATAAAGTTCTTATTGAAGAAACAATTGCTGATCAACGTACAGAAATTCTTGAAGGACTTGAAAAAGGTCAAATTCTTGAAGGTATAGTTAAAGCTATTACTGACTTCGGTGTGTTTGTTGATCTTGGTGGTGTTGACGGTTTAGTTCATATTACTGACCTAAGTTGGGGAAGAATTAATCACCCAAGTGAAGTGGTTAAATTGGACGAAAAAATTAAAGTTGTTGTTACTGACTTTGATATTGAAAGAAAAAGAATTTCACTTAGTCTTAAACAACTGTTACCTCATCCTTGGGAAACAATTAACGAGAAATATAATCTTGGCGATAAAGTTGAAGGAAGAGTTGTTTCTCTTACTGATTATGGTGCATTTATTGAAATTGAAAAAGGTATTGAAGGACTAATTCATATTTCAGAAATGAGTTGGACACAACACATTAGTCATCCATCTCAATTTGTTTCAATGGGGCAAGTTATTGATGCTGTTATTCTTAGTTTGGATAAAGGCAACAAGAAGATTTCTCTTGGAATGAAACAACTTACTCCAGATCCTTGGGAAGAGTTAATGAAAAAATATCCAGTAGATTCTAAACATTCTGGTACTGCTCGTAACCTAACTAACTTTGGTGTATTTGTTGAACTTGAACCAGGCATTGATGGATTAGTTCATATTTCTGATTTATCATGGACAAAGAAAATTCGTCACCCAGGGGAAGTTGTTAAAAAAGGTGAACAGTTAGATGTTGTTGTTTTAGCAATTGATACTGATCAAAGAAAAATTTCTCTTGGTCATAAACAGACTGGCGAAAATCCATGGGATATTTTTGAAAGAGAATTTCCAGTTGGAAAAATTATAAACGGTAAAATTGTAAGAACTATCGAAAAAGGATTAATAGCAGAACTTGAACTTGGTGTTGATGGGTTTATTCCTGGAACATTATTATCTACTGCTAAAATCAAAAACTTCTCATTCTGTTTCCCAGTTGGAACTGAATTAGACTTGATGGTAATTGAATTTGATAAAGAGAACAAAAAAATAGTTCTTTCAGCACTTGCAGCTGTTAAAGATAAATCAGTTGAAGATATTGAAAAATATATTGCAGATCATAAATTAGAAAAAGTGTCTGTTGAGGATATCCAAAATGCTGAAGGTGGTAAATTTGATGCTACTGATTTCAAAGTCTTTGATGATCAAATTCAAAAAGGGTCATCTTCAAAAAAAGAAAAAGAAGCTACTCCAGAACCTAAAAAAACTGTTAAAGTTGTAAAAGAAACAGTTTCTGAAGAAGAACCAGTAAAAGAAGAAGAATCCAAAGAAGAAGTAAAGCCTGAAGAAGCTAAAGAAAAAGCGGCTGAAGAATCTACTGAATCTGAGGTAAAAGATAAATAATTAAATGTGATTATTTTTGGGGCTGTTTATATTTGCTTAATTGTTTAATTTAGCATATAGACAGCCCTTTTTTTATGCACTTTAGCTTAGGGCAGTATAAATCAATTAAAAAGTTAGAAAGGAAGTATATAAATAGTGTCATCAAAAGTTGCTTTTCATACACTTGGATGTAAATTAAATTTTGCTGAAACATCAACAATAGGAAATCAATTTGTAGAAAAAGGTTTTGAGGTTGTTGATTTTAAAGTGAGTTCTGATGTTTATGTAATTAATACATGCACTGTAACTGAAAATGCAGATCGCGAATGTAGGCAAATTGTACGGCGTGTCTTGCGTACGAACCCGAATGCATATATTATTGTTACTGGTTGCTACGCCCAACTTCGCCCAGAAGAAATTACAAAAATTGAAGGAGTTGATGCTGTACTTGGTAGTAGCGAAAAATTTAATATCTTTTCAATTATTCCAGAGTTTAGTAAAGATTCACCATCCTGTGTTCAAGTTACTCCTACAGAAAAATTAGAAGAATTTAACTTTGCGTATTCATCCAATGCACTTGGAAGAACAAGAGCATTTTTCAAGATTCAAGATGGTTGCGATTATAAATGTACTTACTGCACAATTCCACTTGCTCGTGGGAAAAGTAGAAGTACAGATATTAAAAAAACTATTAGCGAGTTTAAAAGCCTTATAGATAAAGGGTATAAAGAGATTATTCTTACTGGTGTTAATGTTGGTGATTATGGTAAACACATTGGTGAAACTCTTTACAATCTACTTTTAAAGATGCTTAAAGTGGATGGCGATTATAGAATTAGAATTAGTTCAATTGAGCCAAATTTACTCACAGACGAGATAATTGAGCTAGCTGCAAGTAATTCAAAAATGGCAAACCATTTTCATAGTCCTTTGCAAAGTGGAAGTTCAAAAATGCTAGAAGATATGAAACGTAGATATAACGCTGTGAATTACAAAGATTTAATTTTGAAATTGAATAAACGAATACCAGATGTTGGAATTGGCGTTGATGTTATTGTTGGGTTTCCTGGAGAGACTGAAGAGGATTTTATAGAAACGTATAACTTCATTAAGGAACTTCCAGTTTCTTATCTACATGTTTTTACTTATTCCGAAAGACCAAATACACCAGCAATAAATTTGGGAAATAGTGTTCCTATTCCAGAAAGAAAAAGAAGAAATAATATGCTCAGAATTTTGAGTGAAAAGAAAAGAAATGAATACTACAACAAGATGATTGAAAAAAACGTAACAGTACTTTTTGAAAATGAAAATCATGATGGCTTGATGCAAGGCTGGACAAGTAATTATGTGCGAGTGCAACAAGATTATAACAAAATATTAATTAATAAATTAATTAAAACTAAAATTAGTGGAATTGAGAATAGTATTTGTCTCACTTCTTTTGCAGATATTAAAGAATAAAAATTACCGAGGAAAAATGAAAAGTTTGATAATAACATTGTTGTTTAGTAGTTCAATAATATTTTCTCAAGGAATACAAACTGAAAGTTTGGAGTTGCTAAAATATCAGTTAAATCAAAATATTCAAATTGAAAATGATGAATAAATAATTCAAAAATATAAAAACCAAAAGAAAAACAATGGATTAGCAATTATCTATTCTGCTTTGCTACCTGGAATGGGGGAGTTATATGCCGATGGATACTCATCAGGAAAGTATTTTACTATTGCTGATGCTGTTCTGTGGGGAGGATTAATAGGTGTTTCGGCTTATGCAAAAAATCAAGAAGATAATTATAGAGCATATGCAGAAACATTTGGAGGTGTTAATCTAGCAGGAAAAGATGACAAATATTTTGCAGATATTAGTGCTTATGTAGATGTATATGAATATAACCATATTAAAGAACTTGAAAGAAACTTGAACGACGTTTACAAAGAAGACACACATTATTGGAAATGGAGCGGACAAGAGCAGCGTAGTGAGTACCGCAGAATGTGGAAGTCGAGTGAAACGGCTGATAACAGTACCCGATTTATTGTTGGAGCTTTAATACTAAACAGAGTAGCAAGTGTTGTAAATGCAATTCGTCTAGTTAATAAATACAACAATAATCTTAAAACAGAGCTTGGGTGGGATGTTTCTTTTAACTACTCTAATACCTATTCTGAGCGAGATAAAATTTCAATGAATTTTAAATCAACATTCTAATTAGATTGTGCGATGTATAACTACCGTTTAAAGATTGAGTATTCTGGAAAAAATTATTCTGGGTGGCAAATTCAGCCGAATGTAAATACTGTGCAAGGAGAAATTCTAAAAGCTGTTGATATTATTACTGGGGTTCAAATTAATCTAATTGGCTCTGGGCGTACAGATTCAGGTGTTCACGCACTTGGGCAAGTTGCAAACTTTCAATTGCATAAACAACTCGACTTATACAAGTTTAAACATTCGTTAAATTCTTTACTTGCTGAGGATATTTCTATTTCGGATGTAACAGAAGTTCCACTAGAATTCCATTCAAGATTTGATGCAAAAAAAAGAAGCTATTTATATCTTTTCACAAAAGATAAATCTCCGTTCTATAATAATTTTTCTTCCCACTATCCACCTATATTTGATTTAGAAATATCTCAATTAAATGAAATCAGTAAGCTATTATTAGGCGAACACGATTTTACATCTTTCTCGAAGAAAAAAACAGACACAGAAAATATGGTCTGTAATATTTCGCTTGCTCACTGGAGAAGAGTTAAAAACAAAATTATTTTCAGAATTGATGGAAATAGATTTCTTCATGGAATGGTTAGAACAATTGTTGGAACAGTTTTGGAAATTGCAGAAAGAAAAAAAAGTGCAGATGAAATAATTAAAATATTAAATCAAAAGTCTAGAGAAAGTGCTGGGAAATCAGTAGAAGCAAAGGGTTTGTTTTTATTGAATGTTAAATATTAGTTACCGTTTGTAAAACTACTAAGCAATATTTGAATAATGAAAGTTATCTTTGTAAAATAGTTTTAGATTTTTTTTAATTATTTCATTTTCAGAACTGGATAATTTTGGATCTTTCTCAATAGTTGCAAAAGCAAGTTGCTTTGCTTCAAGTAAAATTTCTTGGTCTTCAACAAGATTAGCATATTTAAAATCGGGAAGCCCACTCTGTTTAAGTCCATAAATATCACCAGGTCCACGAAGTTTCATATCAATCTCGGCTAGTGTAAATCCACTTGTATTATTTACCAAGGCATTCAATCTTATTATTGTTTTATTCTTTTGTATTTCGGCATCGGATAAATAATCAAAATTGAATGTTGCATCGAACTGTTTTTTGCTTAATGCATCGGATGTTACAAGAATGCAATAACCTTGCTCAGCTCCACGCCCAATTCTACCACGTAGTTGGTGCAGTTGCGATAATCCAAAACGATGAGCATCATTAATTACCATGATATTTGCATTTGGAATATCAATGCCAACTTCAATCACTGTGGTGGAAATAAGAATATCAAATTCTTTGTCAGAAAAAAGTTGCATAACTTCTTTCTTTTCATCCCATTTCATTTTACCATGAATTAAGCCAACATTATTATTATCAAAAACTGAATTATTTAATTCATTGTAATAAGATTCTGCAGCTTTTAAATCTAATTTGTCAGAATCTTCAACAAGAGGATAAACAATATATGCTTGCAAACCCTTATTAACACTGTCGATAATAAATTTGTAAATTTTATCAAGCTTACTATCACTTCTTAAATATGTTTTAATTGGTATCCTGTCCTTAGGCATTTCATCAATTAGTGATACATCTAAATCTCCGTATAAAGTCATTGTAAGTGTTCTAGGGATTGGAGTGGCAGTCATAACAAGTACATCTGGAGTGGAAGATTTAGTAATTAAGCTGGAGCGCTGAGCAACTCCGAAACGGTGTTGTTCGTCAATAATTACAAGACCGAGATTACTGAACTTTGCTTTCTCTTGAAGTAATGCGTGCGTACCAACATAAATTGCTGGAATTCCATTTGCCATCTTATCATAAGTTAATTTCTTTTCTTTAGCCTTTTGTCCACCTATTAGTAATTCAACATTTATCCTAAATTCTGAGAGCATATTTTTCAAATTGTAAAAATGTTGAATTGCTAATATTTCTGTAGGAGCCATAAACGCAGTTTGTTTTCTGTTTGAAACAGCAATCAATAATGCTATTAGAGCAACAATTGTTTTTCCACTTCCAACATCTCCCTGCACAAGTCTATTCATAGGAGCACCATTTTCCATATCTAATCTTATTTCGTGAAGTGATTTAAGTTGTGCATTTGTTAATTTAAACTTGAGTGAATTTAAAAAATCTTTTACAAGTGGAACATCAATCTTGTACTTAATTCCATTTTCTAGCTTTTTTGTGCTGCTCTTTTTAAGTGCAATTAAAGATTCGATGTAAAACAATTCTTCAAATTTCAATCTATAGTTTGCTCTTTCTAAAATGCCTGTACTTTCGGGAAAGTGTTTATTTCTAATTGTGCTTTTGAGATTAAGTAAATTGTTTTTAGATATAATTTCTGGAGGAAGTGTTTCTGTAATTTCTTCTATCGATTGTTCTACAGCAGTTGATATTACACGTCGTAAACTTAAATCGCTTAGGTTTTGTTTTTTCAGCTCTGCTGGAATTTTATAAAAAGGAATTATTTTTCCTGTATTTCTAAAATTCAGAGATTCCTCCGAATCGAGTTTATCAAAATCGGGATGAGCAAATTGTAAATGTCCATACTTCGTAATAACTGGCTTTGCCGATATGGCGTAGTAATCATCTTCTTTAAATCGATTTCGAAAAAACTTAATTCCTCTAAACCAAACACATTCAAAAAATCCTTTGTCATCTTTAAACGAAACTTTATAAATATTACTTTTACCAAATCGTATTTCTTCTGTGTCTACAACTTTGCCAATTATAGTAATATCTTTGTTGTAGCCAGACGCTACAAACTTAATTACTTTGTCTGAATTTAGGATTGTGCTTCTATCTAAATATCGTGTGGGGAAGTAGTACAATAAATCATGAACAGTATTGACTCCTATTGAAGAAAATAAATCTGCTCTTTTAGGACCAATAGATTTTAAAAATTGAAGTGAACTATTTAGTGTAATCGCCATTCTTTAATACATTGTGATTTCTGATAAACAATATAATAAAGAGAAAAATAGAAAGTTTAATATTCTAATTCAGTTTTCATCCCACGGCTCATTAAATCGTAAGTTACTTTCATAGGGTCTTTTCCATTAAAAAGGATATTATAAACTGCATTTGCTATGGGCACATCAATGTGATGTTTTGCTGCAAGTTGATGAACAGACTTGCAAGTTTCAACACCTTCTGCTACCATTGTCATTGACTTTAAAATTTCTGGGAGTTTTTTGCCCATTCCAATTTGTTCACCTACGTGTCTGTTTCTACTGTGGCGACTCATACATGTTACGATTAAATCTCCCATTCCAGAGAGTCCAGAAAAAGTTTCAGGTCTAGCACCTAATTCAATTCCAAGTCTAGAAATTTCTGCAATTCCTCTTGTCATAATCGCCGCTTTTGTATTATCACCAAATTTGGCTCCATCAATAATACCCGCACCAACGGCAATAACATTTTTTAATGCTCCACCCAGTTCAACGCCAATAATATCAGTGGAAGAATAAACCCTAAAGTATGAATTTGAAAAAGCATTTTGAATTTCGATAGCAGTATCAATATTTGTTGATGCAGCAACCACAGCGGTAGGAATTTTTCTACTTACTTCCTCGGCATGACTTGGACCAGAAAGGACACCAATTAAATCTTCAGGTATTCCAAGTTCTTCGCTTATTATATGATTTACAGTAAGAAGTGTTTCTTTTTCAATTCCTTTAGAAACGCTTACAAATGTTGTATCTGTAAATGAAATATTTTTCATTTGCTTAAGAACATTTCTAACAAACTGAGTGGGAGTGGCAATAACAATCATATGTTTACCGGTGGAAGCATCTTTCAAAGAGTTTGTAATTTCCATTTCACGAGGAAGTTTAACACCTGGTAGAAATACTTTGTTCTCATAGGTTTTCTTTAAGTCTTTAAAATATTTTTTGTTAAATTCCCAAAGAGCTACATCGTGACCATTGTTAGCAAGAATAATTGCTAACGCTGTTCCCCAACTTCCTCCGCCTAAAACAGATACTTTCATAGTAAACTACTTTTTCTTTAGTTTTATTTTATTTTCGCTGCCCTGGAGCAATCGTTTAATATTTTCTTTATGAGTAAACATAACAAGAACTGCTAGAAAAATTGTTAATGGAAGAATTGTGTGGTAGCCAGATATATCAACTCCAAATACGTTTTCTCGTACTATCATAATTACAGGAACTGAAAATGCTGCAGCTAATGAACCTAGAGAAATATATTTTGAAACTCCAACAACAATCGCAAAAACCACCAACCCAAATAACATATCAATAGTAACAATTGATACTAAAATACCCAAACCAGTTGCAATTCCTTTGCCACCTTTGAATCCGGCAAAGATAGTCCAGATATGCCCAAGTATTGCAAAAACTCCTGCCATAATTTGTACTAAGGTGAAGTCATTAAATGGGGTAGCATTTGGAAATGGAAAATCTCCAAAATATAATCGAGCAACTAACAGTACAGCTATTGCACCTTTAAGTGCATCTAATAAAATTACTGAGATTCCATACTTCCAGCCAAGAACTCTGAAAACATTAGAACCGCCAGCATTTCCACTACCGTGTTGTCGAATATCTATTCCCTTTACAATCTTGCTCATTATTATGCTAGTTGGAATTGAACCAACGAGATATGAAAAAAGGGCTATAACAAATAAGTTTAACATAACATCCTAAAAAAGTTTAGAGTAACAAGTATGTAACAAGTATTGAATCAGATTGTTTCAATATCACTAATAATTTTGAAAAGGTCAAGGTCTGATTGTGTTGTAATTTTAAAATTAAGAGATGACCCATCCACAATTTTTATTTTGTTTGATGCTCTGTGAAGCAGTATAGATTCATCAGTTCCTATGAAATTATTTTCATATGCCAAATTCATCGCAGCCATTAATATTTTATATCTAGAAATTTGTGGAGTTTGTATGTGATAAGTAGAACTCCTATCAAGATAACTTTCAACTAATTCATTTCCAGAAACTAAAGTATCGGTAGCTTTTGTTGCAACAACTATATTGTCGAATTTTTTTGCAGAAAGTAAAGCAGTTTCTAAAATATTAATAGATAGAAGTGGACGAGCAGCATCGTGAATTGCTATAATATCATTGCTTTCAGCATCAATTGAATTTAAAGCATTAAAGACTGAATCTTGTCTTTCATTTCCGCCTTCAACAATTTTAATGAGTTTTGAAATTTTATACTTTGTTTTAATTTCTTCCAGAAGTGAAATATATTTTGGTTGTGTAGCAATAATTATTCTATCCACTAAGTTGCACTTCTGAAATATTTCCAAGGTATATGCAATAAGCTCTTTACCATTAATTTTTACATATTGTTTTGGTAAAGAGCTATTGATCCTTTTTCCAACACCACCTGATGGTATTATTGCATAAGTATTCATGTTATAATATTAACATCGAATCGCCATAACTTAAGAAACGATATTTCTCTTTCATGGCTCTTTTGTAACCCTTCATCATTAAATCATATCCAGCAAAAGCTGCTGTTAGCATTAGAAGAGTTGATTCAGGTTGATGAAAATTGGTAACTAATTTATCAACAACTTTGAAATCATAATCTGGGAAGATGAATTTATCTGTCCAACCAAAATTTGGTTTTACATGTCCATCAGCTGTAATGCTTGTCTCTACTGCACGTGTAGCACTTGTACCAATAACAAATACTTTTTTCTTAGCTTTCTTGGCTTCATTAATAATGTCAGAAGATTTTTCTGGAATTTCAAAATACTCAGAATCCATTCTGTGTTTTGTTAAATCTTCAACCTCAACTGGTCTAAAAGTACCAAGTCCGATATGAAGAATTACAGTTGCAACTTTTACACCTTTCTTTTTTATCTTTTTAACAAGTTCAGGAGTAAAGTGCAAAGATGCTGTAGGAGCAGCAACAGAGCCATCTTCTTTAGCAAATACAGTTTGATAGTCTTCTCTATCTTCTTTTACAGTTTCCCTTTTAATATAAGGGGGAAGAGGTGTTAGTCCCATCTTTTCAATTGCTTTAAAAATATCACCAGAATCAGAATTAAATCGAACAGTTCTACCGCGGGAAGTTGTGTTGTCAATAACTTCGCACCAAAGTTTATCGTTAAAATAAATTCTGTTTCCTATTCTTACTTTCCTTGCAGGATCAACAATTACATCCCAGATGTTTTCTTTCTTATTTAATTCGCGTAATACAAATACTTCAATAACAGCATTTGTTCTTTCCTTTTTACCAAATAGTCTTGCTTGCATAACTTTTGTTTCGTTAACTACAAGCACATCACCTCTGGACATATAATCTACAACATCAGAGAATTCTTTGTTTTCAATAGTTTGTTCTGCTCTATTTAGAACCATCATTTTAGAACTATCTCTTGGGCTTACAGGATGTTTTGCAATGTATGTTCCTGGAAGATTATATTTAAAATCAGTGAGTTTCATTTATACCTCGATACTTCATTTTCTAATTAAATTAAAAATAAAATTTGCGACTGAATAAATCAGTCGCAAAATAATTTATTTTCTTGGGTTTTGGATTGATGCTTGAGCAGCTGCCAAACGTGCAATTGGCACACGGTATGGAGAACAACTTACGTAATCTAATCCAGTTCTATGGCAGAAATCGACAGATGAAGGTTCGCCACCATGTTCACCACAAATACCAAGTTTGATATCTGGACGAGTTTCTCTACCTTTTTTACAAGCCATTTCAACTAATTGACCAACACCTTCTTGATCAAGAACTTCAAACGGATCATGTTTAAGAATTCCTTTCTCAATGTAAATTGGCAAGAATTTACCAGCATCATCGCGAGAATAACCAAAAGCCATTTGAGTTAAATCGTTAGTTCCAAAAGAAAAGAACTCAGCACTTTCAGCAATTCTATTTGCTATTAAAGCTGCACGGGGAATTTCAATCATAGTACCAACTAAATGATCAATCTTTTCGTTTCTTTCTTCAAATATTTTAGTAATAGTATCGCGAACAATTGTTTCTTGCATTTTCATTTCTTCATATGTTCCAGTTAGTGGAATCATTATTTCAGGTATTGCAACAATACCTTTTGCTTGAAGATTAAGAGCTGCTTCAATAATTGCACGTGTTTGCATAATTGTAATTTCAGGATAAGTGTTTCCTAAACGGCAGCCTCTATGACCTAACATAGGATTAAATTCTGCCAAGTCTTCAACTTTTTCTTGAATTTCTTTAATTGAAACGCCCATTACATCTGCCATTTCTTGTTGACCTTTTACGTCATGAGGAACAAACTCATGCAAAGGAGGATCGAGCAAACGAACAGTTACTGGAAGATCGTGCATTGCTTCAAATATTCCTTCAAAGTCTTTTCTTTGAATTGGAAGTAATCTATCTAATGCCGCTTCACGTCCAGCTAAATCTTCTGCAAGAATCATTTCGCGCATTGCAACAATTTTTTCACCTTCAAAGAACATATGCTCTGTTCTGCAAAGACCAATACCTTTAGCACCAAAGCCACGAGCAACTTCGCTATCGTGAGGTGTATCGGCATTTGTTCTTACATACATGTCAGTGTGTTTTGAAGTAAGATCCATTAGTTTACCGAAGTTACCACTTAATTCAGGATTAATAGTGGCAATTTTATCTTGATATAATTCGCCAGTAGAACCATTAACTGAAACCCAATCGCCATCGTTAAATACTTCGCCTTTAATAGTTAGTGTTCTTGCTTTATAATCTATCTTTAAATCGCCAGCACCAGATACACAGCATTTACCCATGCCACGTGCTACAACAGCTGCGTGAGATGTCATTCCGCCACGAGCGGTAAGTATACCGTTTGCAATGTTCATACCTTCTAAATCTTCTGGAGATGTTTCAATACGAGTCAAAATTGAATTATCATATTTTGAAGCTTCATCAGCAAAGAAAACTAATTGTCCAGTAGCTGCACCAGGTGAAGCAGGCAAACCTTTTGTTAATACTTTTGCAGATGCCATAGCATCTTTATCAAATACTGGATGAAGAAGTTCATCCAGTTTATTTGGTTCAACTCTCATGAGTGCATCTTGCTCATCTATTTCGCCAGCTTCAAGCATTTCAATTGCAATGCGAACCATTGCTGCACCAGTACGTTTTCCGTTACGAGTTTGCAACAACCATAATCTTCCATCTTGAATAGTAAATTCAAGGTCTTGCATATCTTTGTAATGATCTTCAAGTTTTTGTTGAATTGTATTCAACTCTTCATATACTTTTGGCATTACTTCTTCTAACGAAGGAAAGTCTTTTGCTCTTTCTTCTTCAGAAAAACCAGCTAATTCTGCCCAACGTTTTGCACCTTCAAGAGTAATTTGTCTAGGTGTACGAACACCAGCAACAACATCCTCACCTTGAGCATCAATTAAATACTCACCGTTGAAAATATCTTCGCCAGTTCCTGCATCACGAGTAAATGCAACACCAGTACCAGAATTAGAACCCATGTTACCATAAACCATTGCTTGAACATTTACAGCAGTTCCCCATTCAGCAGGAAATTTATTCATTTTCCGGTAGTAGATTGCTCTGTCTGTCATCCAGCTATCAAATACTGCCATGACAGCTCCCCAGAGTTGGTCCCACGGGTTATCTGGAAAATCATGTCCAGTTTGTTTTTTTACAGCATCCTTAAATTTTGCAACAAGCTCTTTTAAATCTGCAACACTTAAATCAGTATCATTTTCAACGCCTTTAGCTTCTTTGGTTTCTTCAAGAATAGCTTCAAACGGATCGATATCTTCTTTGCTTTCTGGTTTCATACCAAGAACAACATCGCCATACATTTGAACGAAACGACGATACGAATCCCATGCAAATCTATCATTGCCAGATTTTTTTGCAATACCTTCAACTGCAACATCGTTTAATCCAAGGTTTAATACAGTATCCATCATGCCTGGCATAGAAACCCTAGCACCAGAACGTACAGATACAAGAAGAGGATTATCAGAATCGCCGAATTTTGAACCCATAATTTCTTCAAGGTTTTTTACAGCTACTTCAACTTCTGGTTTGATTAAGTCAACAGCTTTATCTTTTCCTTGTTGGTTGTACATAGTGCAAACTTCTGTTGTAATAGTAAATCCAGCAGGAACTGGAACACCAATAAGGCTCATCTCAGCTAAGTTAGCCCCTTTACCACCAAGAAGGTTTTTCATCTCGGCTTTACCATCTGTTTTGTTACCTCCAAAGAAGTACACATGTTTTGAACTTTCCATTTGTTTTTCCTCCAAATGAGTTTTAATTTATTTAATTAACAATTTTTAATATTTCATTATTGAAATTTTCTGCATTTTCAATTTGCAGTTCTATCTTCAGAAAATATATATCAATGTCATCTAATTCGTTTGCAAACTCTCTTAATTTTACATAGTCCTTTTCTGTTGTTATAACAGATTGAGAATTTGTATCGTAGAATTCTTTTCTAATTTGCTGAACTTCTTTCTCACTATATTCTTTATGGTCTTTGAAGAGCAACCTATTAGCAATATTAATTTTATTATCTTCAAGTACTTTTAAAAATGAAAATGGACGAGCAATTCCGCAAACAACTAAACTTTTTTGTCCTTCAAATTCTTGAAGACTATATAGTTGCTCATTTTTAACGTCAATAAGTCCAGCTGATTGATAGTATCCATAATGGATTTTTTTATTTGCCATCAAGTCTTTAAATCTTTTTGATAATTCTCTTTTCTCGTTGAACTTTCTATTTATCAAAACTATATCGGCTCTATCAATTGAAGAAAAAGATTCACGCATTCTTCCAACAGGTAAAGTTTTTTGTTCAATACTATCACGTTTCATCAAAAATCGTTGGTCAAAAATTAGAATGTTCAAATCACGTGCAATCCATCTGTGCTGATAAGCATCGTCAAGAACAATGGCTTTAACACCAGTCTCAGCTATAAGTTTCTTTGCACCCAAAGCTCTTTTTTCGGATACTGCAGCCGGAACTTTACACTCAACGGCAACCTGTACAATTTCGTCACCACTTTCATTAACAGAAAGCAATTGTTTCTCTCCATCGGAAACTAATTTAAATCCTGTGGAGTTTCTACCATAACCTCTACTTAAGACACCAACCTCAATATTGTTCTTTTTCAAAAGTTTTGTAATGTAAACCACAGTTGGAGTTTTACCAGAGCCTCCTAGGGTTAAATTACCAACTGATATAATATTAGCAGCAACTCTCTCTTCTCTCAAAATTGCATTATCAAAAAGAAAATTTCTAAATTTCATTATTGCCGAGTATGGCACTGCAAGTGGCGATAAAATTTCTATCAAATATTTAAGATATTTCTTCTGCATCTTTTTGTAATTGATTTAACAAAACATCACATTCAGCAATAATTTTTGTAGTCTCTTCTCTATCCAATTCATTACTCAAAATAATCGGACTTGAATACTTAACCACAACTTTGCTAAAGAACTTTGGGATTTCGAATTTATCCCAACTATTAAAAACATATTTCTTCTTATAAGCCACGCCGCACAATATCAAAGGAATAGAGGAACGATGTGCAGTAATTACTGCTCCTGCTTTCATTACTCGTGCTGGACCCGTTGGTCCATCTGGAGTAATTGAAACAGAAAAATTATTTTTACAGTTTTCAAGTAAAGTATTTAATGCTTCCTTTCCACCTTTGTGGCTAGAACCTCTTTCCACTTTATAGCCCCATTTAGCAAGGCTATTGGCAAGTAACGAGCCATCCTTGCTTTGGCTAACCAAGGCAGAGAAATTTTGATTACGATGAAGATACCAAGGCATCAACATTGTTCCATGCCAAAAGGCTAATACAAAGTTTTGTTTACTGTTAATCAGTTCGTCAACTTCACTAGAATCAATCCGTTCTATTTTTGCAGTATTACAAAGAACACTCACAATGCCGTGAAGAAAAACATTTCCCAAATTGCGGAGTACATCTTGTTTTAATTTTCTAAACTTCATCTAGCATTGATGAAATTATTTTGGAAGCATTCTCGGATGCACCTGTGCCACCAAGTTTGTTCTTTATAATATTCAACTCACTATCTATATATTCTAAAGCTGAATTATCATCAAGTAAAGATTGAATGTAATTTGAAATCAATTCAGCATTTACATCGTTTTGAATAAACTCTCTTACTACTGTTTTACCAGCAACAATATTTGGCATTGCAATATTATCTATTTTCACTAATCGTTTCGCAAGTTCGTATGTTAACTTACTCGTAGAGTATATAACAACAAATGGAAGCCCAATTATTGCCGCTTCCAAAGTTGATGTGCCAGATTTTATAATTCCAAATTTTGAGTGCTTTAACAAATTGTAAGTATTACCTTTTACAATTTTAATTTTATCCGAAGTTATATATTGCTGAAGATATTCTTCATCAAAATTATCAGCACAAGCAACCACTGTTTGCAAATTATTTTTACTACTAATTATATCCGCAGTTCTAATTAACTCAGGAAGATGTTTCTCAATCTCATGTTTTCTACTACCAGGTAGAATTAAAAATAATTCTTTATCAACTTCAATTTCTGTTAAGAAGTCATTTTTTAATTTAAATTCAAAATTATTAATTCTTTCAACAAGTGGATGACCAACATATTCAACCGAAACACCACCTTCTTCATAAAACTTTTTTTCAAAAGGAAAAACAACGAGCATTTTATCAACACGTTCTTTAATTTTTTTTATTCTGCTTTGATGCCAAGCCCATATTTGTGGAGAAATATAATAAACAACTCTTACACCTAGTTTCTTCAACTTTTTTGCAATTCTTAAATTAAAGCCTGGATAATCAATAAGTATTGCTAATTTGATTTTATTCAACTTTACAAAATCAATTATTGCTTTTTCTACTTTTAGAATAAATGGTAAATGTTTAATCACTTCAACAAATCCTAGGAATGCCATGTCTCTAATATTATATAAGGCATTCACTCCACTATCAACCATTTGATTTCCAGCAATACCTGAGAATTCCAATTTACTATTGGAGCTAAGCATTGCAGAGACCAACGATGATGCATGCATATCGCCCGAAGGTTCGCCTGCTAAGATTAATATTTTGTTGTTAAAGTCTTTAATCATTTGTTTCTATATTATTTCCAAATTGTCATTCCCATATTTTTCTTATGAGAACTTTTACAGATTTAAAGATTCCTGATAAGAGCATTCGAGAATGACGATGTTTTCCTAATCACTTGAAATTGTGATTTTTACTTTATCCTTGTGCATAAACAGCTTTTCTTTTTAATTCTGCTTGATGTCGTTTCTTAATCTTTTTCTTTTCTAATAAAGGTTCAATCCTTTTAATAATATCTTTGAAATTCTTAAATGGGTAATAAGAAATTCTTTCTTTTTCGCAAAATTTTAGTAATGTCTTTTTTGCAAAAACATAATCGACATATTGAACTGGACATGTATCAGAATATCCATCACCAATGTATATTGTTACATCTTCGTCGCTACTATTTTCAATTATGTGATTCCTTTTACAGTTACCACAATCACTACATTCTTCATCAGAGTGGGGGAAAGAAGCCTGTGGTCCCCTTTCTGTAAAGACTAATTTATTTGAAAAGAATTTAATTTGATTAAATCCATTCTTCTCAAAAATTCTATTTATATAGAAATCCATTCCATCGCTTAATACTATTAGCTCGAGATTATTTTCATTACAAAATTGAACGAACTCTTTAAAACCATATCCAATTTCTATTGTATCAATAAACTGATTGAATTTATCTGCTGTCAAATCTTTTATTAAGTTTAAAAGTTCCCGCCATTCTTGAGTAGAATCAATTTCTTTATTAACCCAGCGTTGAAAAATTTCATAAGCCTTTTCGGAATTACCGAACTCCAAAAACATATGCTCGCCAACATCTTTGGTAGTTATTGTTCCATCAAAGTCGCAGAATATTTTTATTTTCTGCTCTCTCACACTTTTACTTCTTCTGTGAAGCGAACTCCAGCAAGTTTAGAAATCCCTTCTTCCTGCATTGTAACACCATACATTGTTTCAGCAGAATTCATAGTTCGTTTGTTGTGAGTTACAATAATAAATTGGGTGTTATCACTAAAATCACTTAGTAGGTTTGCAAAGCGATCGATGTTAGCATCGTCAAGTGGAGCATCAACCTCGTCCATGATACAGAACGGGGAAGGCTTAACAAGATAAATTGCAAATAAAAGAGCTGTTGCCGTAAGTGTTTTTTCCCCTCCCGATAGCTGTTCAATTGAGGATGGGCGTTTCCCTTTAGGTTTTGCAACAATTTCAATTTTTGCTTCAAGCGGATCAACACCGTCTTCTAACATTAAATCAGCTTCATCTCCATCATCAAATAGAGATCTAAAAATCTTTTTGAAATTTATTCTAATTGCCTCAAAAGTTTCTGTAAATATATTCTTTGCTGCTTCGTTAATATCATCTATGGTTTCAATTAAATCTTTTTCCGATGAAATTAAATCATCACGTTGCGAAGTTAAAAATTCTAGCCGTTCATTTTCTTCTTCGTATTCTGAATAGGCAAGAAGGTTTACAGGACCAAGATTTTTAACTTGTTGTTTTAATGAATGTACTTCCGATGAAACCTCTCTAAAATTAAATTCACTATTATCAAATTCTTTAAACTCAAGATTAATAGAGTATTCTTCACTTATATGTTGAATTAGATTTTCCAATCGTAAATTATATTCACTTACTTTAACGGCATCTGCATGAATTTCATCTGAGACTTGTTGTCGTTCATTCCTGAACTTACTTAAACTACTCTCTAGATGTGCTGACTCTTCCTTTATTTGAGATAATCTATTTTTAATCTCTCCTTCTTCAGAAAGTAAAGTGTCACGTGTAAAATTCAACTCGTCATATTCAATCTGGCTTTCATCAATAATAGATTGAAGTGAATACAACTCTTCATCAGTTTTTTCAATATCTAGTTTTCGCTTGGTGATAGAGTTGTTAATAGTTTCACGTTGTTCCTCTCCACGCTTAATACTAGCCTTTGCATTAGAGAGCTGTCCACGTGTACGTTCTAACTCAAGTTTGGTCTGATTATAAGCAGTGTAGAACAAATTATATGCATCTTCTTTTTCGCGTTGCTCGGTTTCTTTCAATTCAAATTGAATCTTCGCTTTTTCAAGATTTACTTTAACAGAATCAATACTATTGCCAAGTTCATCAACAATATTTGAATATTTATTTGCTTCAATTACTAGCTCGTTAATTTTCTTTTGAGTGTTTTCAACTTCTTCATATGCTCGTTCTTTTTTAAATTCTATTTGAGCAATTTGTTTCTCAATGTTGGTCTTTTCATTTAGAAGAGTTTTACCTCTATCCGATAAGTCCTTCAAATTTATTTGAGCAATACTTTCTTTAGTCAACCTTATTTCATTAGTAATGTCAATAAGATTAGATTCATAACGTGGAGCTTCTTTCTTTAAGTTATCCAGATGTTGTTTTCTACCAAATAGAGTTTCATCAAGTTGTGGAGCAGAGCCAGCCTCAATAATACCATCATTTTTAACAAAATCTCCTTCGAGAGTAACAAATGAAAACTTTGGATACTTACTATGAAGTTCAATAGCAGCTTCTAAATCTTTAGTACCCGCAATGTTTGAAAGTAATTTGTCAAAATATGGTTTCCATTTTGTGTCTGTTATTACAAGTTCGTTCGCCCAATCAATAAATAATTGCTCAGACGATAATTTATTAGATTTTCTCTTCTTTTCGTATGCAATTATTTTGTTTATAAATCCAGTGCCATTGCTGGGCATATCAAGTAGATAGAAAGATGCTTTTCCTAAATTATTCTTTTTTAAATAGTTTATTGCTTTGTTCAGCTCATCAACTTGCTCAATAAAAAGATTATTTAGCACATCTTTTAATGCAGCATTTAGTGCAAGGCGATATTCTTCTTTTGTATCTCCTGCATCTGCAATAATAGTTCTTTCTCCATTGGACCAACTACTATTTTCAAGCAGAACTTTAGACCCTTTTGAAATTCCTTCTAAATTTGTGATTAAAGATTGAAGTAATTCAATTTTATTTTGAACTCCAGAAATTATATTTTTCGCTTCTAACTCTTTGGAATAAAGGTTTGATAAACTACTCTCAAGTTCCTCTTTCTCTTTTTCTTTCTGTAAAAATTCAGAATCTGATTCAACAATCCTTTGTTCAACATCCTCTTTTTCTTGTGTAAGTTCATCTAAATAGCCAACAGTTTTAGCAATATCACTCGTAGTATTCTGAATTATCTGTTCAAATTTATTTATATCTCTGTTTGTTCTTTCAAGCGAGGTTTTATTATTTTCAATCTGATTTTCAATAGTTGAAATTTCTTTTTCAATTGCTCTAACTTTTTCTGCATCTTCTTTTGCAATTAGCCTATAACTCTCTAGCTCATCTCTTTTTAAACTTAGTTCTTCTTGATTATCTTCAAGACCAACTTCTTTCTCGCCAATTAATTCTTCAAAACTAATTAACTCTTCTTGATGATTCGAGATTCTCTCTTCATTTTCAAAAATTTGAGATTCTAATTCAGTTAGCTCTGCTTTGTAATTTGATAAGTTTCGCTGAAGAACTTTGTCTCGTTCTTCAGTAACAGAAATTTTTCTTTGTCGCTCATGAAGTTCATTTATGTTCTCTGAAAGTTCACGACTTTTAATATTGAGTTCGTCCTCTATTGTAGAAGTTTTATCGCGGAACTGGATTAGCTCAGTTTCAATTTTTCTTGTGTCTAAATCTATTTGTTCTTTCTTAGTTTCATTAATCGATTTAGAATCATTCAGTTCGTTCAACAGAGTAGTGAAATTAGAAAATTCACGCTCAGCCAAATCAATTTCTTTTTCTCTTAGTATGGATGTTATCTGATTATGTTTATCGGCTTTTTTAGCTTGTCGTCTAAGTGAATTTACAACTTTATCTACTTCACTTACAATGTCATTTACACGAACTAAATCCGATTTAACATCTTCGAGTCGTTTTAACGTTAACCTCCTACGGAGCTTATATTTGTTAACACCAGCGGCTTCTTCAAACATGTGGCGTCTTTCATCTGCTTTGCTACTAAGTATTGTATCAATCATTTTTAACTCAATAACAGAATAGGCATTAGTTCCCATTCCTGTATCCATAAAAAGATTTGTAATATCTTTGAGACGGCAGATGTTTTTATTTAATAAATATTCGCTTTCGCCAGACCGGAAAATTCTTCGAGTTATTGTAACTTCAGAATATTCGGTAGGAAGTATTCCTTTATCGTTTACTAATGTTAACGATGCTTCACTCATGCCCATAGGTTTTTTGCCACGAGTTCCATTGAAAATTACGCTCTCCATTTTATCACTTCGGAGTGTGCTACTCTTTTGTTCACCTAATACCCAACGGATTGCATCAATTATATTCGTTTTTCCACAACCATTAGGACCAACAATACCAGTAATTCCACGATTAAAATTAATTACAGTTTTATTTGCGAATGATTTAAAACCAAATATTTCAAGTTTTGATAGATACAATTAAACTCCCTTATATCAATTGGCTTGATTGAAAACGTTAATTAAATAATAAATTGTTGAATGGTATATTTGAAAATAGAGTGCTAGACTTCCAAAAACAATTAGGCTTGCAATAAATGAATATAAATAAGCTCGGCTTGCACTAATATCAAAAACAACAGACACGCCATTAATAATTCTACGGGCAATCCATAAAAAGTAAACCACAAGAAATCCATAAATATATACATTGATTACATCCGCAGTTAAAATTCTGTATAACACCATTTTTACTGGTAATAATAGTGCTAATGGTAATACAGCCCATATTACTGTGAAAAATATACTTTGAAACTAAATTTTAATCTTAATAAAAAACGATGTAAACGAGATTATAGTACTTATAATCAAAAAGAAAAAAATACTTATTGCGAAAAGAACAAAAAAAGCATCTAAGGGATTCCAAGAAAGATAACTAGCAAAAGAGACGAGAGTTGGTAAGCCAAATG
>JAQICK010000218.1 GCA_027858595.1 Melioribacteraceae bacterium | reverse complement strand
GGCACAGATACTCCACGCGACTTTGTTGAGTTCCCTTCGCAGGTAATGGAGAACTGGGCATTACATCCAGAAGTTCTAAAAACATATGCAAAGCATTATGAAACTGGAGAAGTAATTCCTACAGAGTTAGTTGAAAAAATCAAAAATGCTTCTAAGTTTAACCAAGGGTTTGCAACTACAGAATATCTGGCTGCATCTTTCCTCGATATGGATTGGCACACAATTACAGAACCAGTTACAGTAGATGCAATTACTTTTGAAAATAATTCGATGAATAAAATTGGATTAATTCCAGAAATTAAACCACGCTACAGAAGCACATATTTTAATCATATTTTTGCTGGTGGATATTCTTCTGGATACTACAGCTACATTTGGTCGGAAGTTCTTGATGCTGATGCATTTGCAGCCTTTCAAAAAACTGGAGATGTTTTTAATCCTGAGTTAGCATCAAAATATCGCAAATATATTTTATCCGCTGGAGGTACTGAAGATGCAATGGAACTTTACAAAAAATTCCGTGGATCAGAACCAGGTATTGAGCCTCTTATCAAAAGAAGGGGATTAAACTAAAATTTAACTTATGATTCTTTAAAACATATATTATTGATTGCCGACGAATAAATCGGCGGCAATCAATAATATTATTCCATGCCCACGAATATTCAAAAATCTTATTCATTTCTATTTTCTTAAACATTCTCATTAAAATATCTTAAATTTGTTTCATATTTAATAAATATTTTTATTTAAACTCTTTAGTTATAAAGGAGGAAAAATGGCAGTAATTAGACCTTTCAAAGGATTAAGACCAGACCCACGAGTTGCTCATCTTGTTGCAAGTGTTCCTTACGATGTTGTTAACCGCGAGGAAGCAGCCGAATTAGCAAAAGACAATCCTATTTCATTTTTGCGCGTTACTCGTTCGGAAGTTGAATTTGATAAAAAGACAGATGTTTATTCGGATGAAGTTTATCAAAAAGCAAATTCCAACATGCAACGTTTAATCCAAGAAGCTCCCCTTGTTACAGATGATGAAGCAAGCTTCTACATTTACAGATTAATTTGGAAAGATGTTATACAGGTTGGAATAGCAGCAACTTTTTCTGTTGATGATTATAACAACGATATAATTATGAAGCACGAAAAAACTCGGCGTGCAAAAGAAGATGATAGAACAAATCACATTGTAACTACTAATGTTCAAACCGGTGCAGTGTTTCTAACCTATAAAGGCATCACAGATGTAAATGATTTGGTTGAAAAAACAATTCAAAACAACGATCCAGTTTATGATTTTACAACTCCAGATGAAGTTACGCACACAATTTGGGTTATGCCTAAAGAAGCAAATGATATTATAACTTTTGAAATTGAAAAAGCCGATCATCTTTACATTGCTGATGGTCATCATAGAGCAGCAAGTGCTAGCCGTGCTCAAAAAGTTAAGTTGGAAGAAAATGCAACACATACTGGTGAAGAGGAATATAATTATTTTATGGCTGTGCTTTTCCCCGCAGAACAATTAAAAATTCTTCCATACAATAGAGCAGTTTTTGAGTTAAATAATTTAACCAACAAAGATTTTATTGAAAAAGTAAAAGCTAATTTTACAATTGAAGATTCTGAAACTTCCTCTCCAACAGAAAAAGGTAAAATTGGAATGTATCTAAACAAAAAGTGGCACATGCTAACACCAAACGAAAATGTAATTCCTGGTGAAGCTGTTGGCGATAAATTAGATGTTTCGCTTCTTCAAAACTTTTTGTTAGAACCAGTTCTCGGTATTTCTGACCCACGCACAGATAATAATATTGATTTTATTGGTGGAATACGTGGAACAGAGGAATTAGAGAAACGTGTTAATTCTAATGCAGCAAAAGTTGCTTTTACACTGTATCCAGTAAGCGTTGATGATTTAATAAACATCTCAAATGCCGGTGAAACAATGCCACCAAAATCTACTTGGTTTGAGCCAAAACTTAGAGATGGTTTGGTAGTTCATACAATATAATTTATGTTGCCATTGCAAGGAGTCATTTATTTGACGACAGCTAGTCCCTATTCTTTTTTGTCGGGATGGCAGTATAATGAGTTTACTAAGAATTAAGAATAATTCGAAATATATTTAAAGGAAAAACAAAATGGAAAACAGAATTTACAATTTCAGTGCGGGTCCTGGAGTATTGCCAGAGGAAGTAATGCTTGAAGCTCAAAAAGATTTTTACTCATACAAGGGCGAAGGTTTATCTGTGATGGAAATGAGTCATCGATCAAAAACTTATGATGATATTATAGTCTCTGCAGAAAAAGATTTACGAACACTTTTAAATATTGGTGATGATTATGCAGTCCTATTTTTACAAGGTGGAGCAACTTTACAATTTTCAATGGTTCCGTTAAATATAATGACCCCTCGTAATAAAGCCGATTACATCAACACTGGTGTTTGGTCTAAAAAAGCGATTGCCGAAGCTAAACGAGTTGGAGAAATTAATATTGCAGCAACTTCTGTCGATTCAAACTTTAATTTTATTCCAAAGCAAAGTACTTTTAACTTGTCTGCAGATGCGTCCTATGTTCATTTCACTTCAAACAATACAATTTTTGGAACTCAATTTAAACGTGAACCTGAAGTTGGTAATATTCCTCTTGTTTGTGATGCTTCATCAGATATTCTTCACAAACCAATTGATATCAATAAATATGGTTTAATTTATGCCGGTGCTCAAAAAAATATGGGACCTGCTGGCGTTGCTCTTGTTATCATAAAAAAATCGTTACTAAAAAGAAGTCCAGAAAATTTACATGCTTACATGAATTACAACACTCATGTTGATGCAAATTCAATGTACAATACTCCGGCAACATACTCTATTTACATAATGGGATTAGTTTACAAATGGTTATTAAACAATGGTGGCTTGGATGTAATGTATAGCGTGAATAAAGAAAAGGCTAAATTACTTTACGATGCTATTGACAACTCTGATGGATATTACAAAGGTGCTGCTACTGTTGAAGATCGCTCACTTATGAATGTTACATTTAATTTACAAAGCGAAGAACTTGAAAAGAAAATAATTGCAGAAGCTACAGCAAAAGGATTTTCTGGATTAAAAGGACATCGTTCAGTTGGCGGATTACGTGCATCAATTTATAATGCATTCCCAACAAAAGGAGTTAAAGATTTAGTCCAATTTATGGCTGACTTTAAAGCAAACAATTAATTAATACTCCTCTAAAAAGTCCCCTCTCATGAGAGGACTTTTTATTTTTAATCCCCTCTTGAGAGGGGAAGATGAGAAGCATCAGGGGTGTGTGCTTTATATATTTAAGGAAAAACAAATAGATGAAAAAAAAATTACTAATATCATTACTTGTAACTCTTGTATTTATAAGTTGTGCTGAAGAACCAAAATTAATTTTATTTAGTCCAGAAGCTTTTGCTTTCTCTCTCGATAATGGATGGGAAGTAAACGCATCTGTAAATGCTAAAGGATTTGCTCAAATTGAAAAGGATAATAGTGATTTATATTATACTCATCTTTCCTATTCTGTTAATCTTTTCACTCCAGAAGATTCAATTCACAATGCCGATTACGATTCAATAATTGATTCAACGAACGAAGAAGTTATGGATATTCAAATAGAATCACAATTAGAACTCGATTCTGGATTTAAGGCAGGTAATTATATAATTGAGTTTATAGTTTTAGATAAATATTCTGCAACAAAAGATACTCTCTCTACTAAATTTGTTTTGGAATGAAAAAATCAAACCACATTTTCCAATCAATTCCAGATTTAGAATTAAACCAAAATGAACTAACCTGAATATGAATACTAGAATAATAATTATACTTCTCAGAATTTTACTATCTGTACTTTTTATATTTTCAGCAATTTCAAAATTGGTTGCTCCTGGATTATTTGAAATAACTATTCTAAATCAAGGAATTATTGAAACACGTGTAATGGCTGCATACTTGGGAAGACTTCTTATTGCTCTCGAATTATTTCTTGGCGTGGCTTTGCTTCAACCATATTATCTTAAGCGAATTATTTTACCCACAGCACTACTGACTTTACTAGGTTTTACTATTTTACTTTTCTTCGTCCACTTTTCTGGCGACTCCAGCAATTGTGGATGTTTTGGTGAAATTATCAAAATGTCTCCTCTAGAAGCAATTGTTAAAAACATTGTTTTACTTTTTATTGGGGTCTATGTTTTTTTACAGAGCAATTATAAAACGAAAAAAATACACTTTCCAACAATTATACTTTTTATTTCAATAGGAACTGTTTTCATAGTAGCTCCTCTTAAATCCTATGAAGATTTAATTTTTTCTAAATACACCAATTTTCAAAATGAAGGAATGGTTGACTTAACAAGCGGAGATAAACTTGTTGCAGTATTTTTCATTGACTGCGAACATTGCATGGAAGTTGCAAACGAAATTGTTATGTTAGAAAAGGAAACGTCAAAACTTCATAACTTTTATATCCTATTTTCTGGAGAAGAAACAGACAGCGTTGAACATTTTTTAGTTCAAACAAACATCAATCATCCTTATGAAAAAATTCCAATAGAAGATTTTTTTGACCTAATTGGTAACGCACCTCCTCGAATTTACTGGTTACAGGATGGACTGGTAAAGGAATATTGGGATGAAGAATTTCTTGAAAAAATCAAATACTTTTTGGACGAAACTTCATAAATCAAATCCACAATTAATTTTCAACCCATAATTTAAACGAAAATAATTTTATGATAATAATAGATAAACCCATTGCCTCTGAGTTTTTAATTGAAACTATTAAACGAAATAATTACCCAATTATAGCCACAGTAGAAGCAAGAGAAATGCTTTCAGATAATTCACTTAACTGGATAACAGAAAGCGAAGCAGAAGATGTTTTTGCAAATAATCCAGAAACGCCTGTTTATACTAACTCAGAAAATTCAATTAGCTGGATTGAAAAACATTTTAATTCTTCAAAACTCCCATCGCAAATTGATGTTTTCAAAAACAAAATAAAATTTAGAGAACTAATAAAAGATTCATTCCCAAATTATTTTTATAAGGGAGTAAAATTTGAGGACTTACGAAATCTCAACATAGAAGAACTAGCGTTTCCTTTTATTGTTAAACCAGCTGTTGGATTTTTTAGCATAGCAGTTCATAAAGTTGATAGCCTCTCAGAATGGGAAGAAGTATTAAATAAAATTGATAAAGAGATTGAAACTTTTCCCAATTTGTATCCAAAAGAAGTGATTAATTTAGCAGATTTTATTATTGAAGAATTTGTTGAGGGCGAAGAGTTTGCAATAGATTGCTATTTTGATAATAGTGGCGAACCTGTTCTCCTTAATATTTTGCATCATTTATTTTCGTCCGATAAAGATGTGAGTGATCGAGTTTATTCTACTTCGGAATCGATAATTGAGAAACACAAAAATGGAATTCTAAATTTTCTTAAAACAATTGGAAAGAAAGTTGACTTAAAAAACTTTCCTTCACACGTTGAAGTTAGGGTTGATAAAAATGGTGAGATATTCCCCATTGAAGTTAATCCACTTAGGTTTGGCGGTTGGTGCACAACTGGAGACTTGTCATGGTTTGCATACGGATTTAATTCTTATCAGTATTTTCTAGATGGAAAAATTCCAGATTGGGAGGAAATTTTCAACGCCAGAAAAAACAAAAGATATAGCATTATCGTTTTGGATAACAATTCTGGAATTAACAGCAAAGATATTTTTAGTTTTGATTACAATAAATTGTTAGGAGATTTTTCAAAACCATTGGATTTACGAAAAGCAGATTTTTCAATATTTCCTGTCTTTGGGTTTCTATTTGTCGAAACTACTGATGGAAATAATGAGGAATTGAAGCGTATATTATCTTCGAATTTGAGAGAATTTATTAAACTTAAAAACGGACTGTAACTTTTTAGCAAAAATAATTATTCTATTATTTTAAACTCAACTTTTTCGTTCTTTTTAACAAATTCATATTTTGAAAATGACTCGGAAGAAATATTCTTTACTTCAATTATATTGCCTGTTAAATCCATTTTTTTAAGTGTAGGATTTTTATAGAACCACTTTCCTTCTTTTAATTCTGGCTTATTAGCAACTGCATAAATCAAATGTTTGTTCTCATAAGTAACATCAAGAATAATTTTTTCTGTCATCCTCTCGTTAATTAATAGTTTTAGATTTTTGGTGTCGAATATTAATAATGATTTATTTGCGTATGCAACAAAAATGTTTTCTTCAGTAAAAAAACCTTTCTCAAAAGTTGCATTAAAATTATTAATAGTTTCACCACTTTCGTCAAGCAAAACAACTTGCTTATTGAGTTTGCCAGAATTTTGCCAAACTACATGTGATAGATAGATTTTTGCTAAACTTTCAGAATAAGCTATTCCATTAACATCAGTAAATGGGACTTTAAATTCATTTACAAGAATTCCATCTATACCATATTTTTGAATGGTAGAAGACTTTTCGTTTTGACCTGAAAAAAGGATTAGCAGATTATCTTTATCAACAACGGATAGGATGTTTCGTTCATATTCAACATTAATATTTTCTATAATCTTTTTTGTTTTTGTTTTATTTCCAGTGCGGCTAATAAAAGTAAGAGTTCCCGAGAATGCACTTATTAAAACTGATCTTCCTTCTTCAAATACTTCAAGCTTAGAATAGGGAATATCGTAATCTACTTTGTCAATAATTTTATACAATTCATTGCCATTACTGGATTTAATAGAATACTCCACAAAATTTTATTCCCCTACTTTCTTAGCATCGCCATTTATTATTTGATCAACACTATAGTTTATGTTTAGCGATTGTCCAATTATGGAGCCACTAATTAATAATATTATAAAAAATATATTTTTCATTCTTCGTCCTAAATTCTATTTAATTAACAACATGCTAATTGTTTTGTTAAAACTTCCTGATGCTAGTCTTGCAAAGTAAACACCACTTGTGAGATTACTGGCATTAAAATTTAATTCATAGTTGCCTGGTTTTTGCTCTTTGTTTACAAGGGTTGCAACTTCTCGACCAAGAATATCGTAGATTTTTAATGCAACGTTTGTAGTGGAATGGGCATGCCCATTCCCTACAATTGAGGGTAATGAGTATTTTATTGTAGTGCTTGGGTTAAATGGGTTGGGATAATTTTGTGACAAATTAAATTCTCTTGGCAAAGACTCAAACTCTCTTTCCACCCCAGTAATCATTCCAAAATATTGCAGCATTGATTTAATGAAATTCTGTTGCTCAGCTAATGAGCCAACTGTTTCTAATGGAAAAGAAATATAAACTACTGCACCATCAATAGAACCAGTTCCAAATTTACCTTTATAACCAATACCTGCGTTGCGAAACGTGCCATCGTTTCGTTTTGAATTATAGTTAAGAAGAATTTCGCTTCCATAAATAGGGTCAATATCATCTGGATATTTTTCTTCTGATACTTGTCCAAAGTTCAGTGTAACTCCATCAAAGACTGTATTATTCAAGCCAATTGCAGGTATCATTGTTGTATCTCCAAGATAAACGAATTTAGCTTTTAGATAATTATGATAAAACAGAGTATCCGTGCTAGCACTCATCCTTTCATCAAGGTCAAATCCAATTTTGGAACCAGACATAAATAGAGTTCCACCCTCTACCAAATATAGAGCTAGATTGGACATTTCCTTAACTTGAATAGTTGCTACAAAATTTTTGCTACTTCCAGTAAACCAAATTACTAAATCATAATCTTGTAAAGATATATCATGTGTATCATCCAAAAACACTTTGTGTGAAGCGGATGAGATTACAATTGAATCTGTTGATGAAAGTCCAGCAAAATATGTTGCAACAAAATTGTGCGATTCTATTTCATCATTTTTATTTGTTTTTTGAAACGCATTTACGATAAGTGCCTTTTGTAATTCTGTTCCATCAATATAATCGGAGCAAGCATAAACATCCCCTGCATTACTCTCTTGCCCAGCAATATCAACAGCAGTTAATTTATAAAAATATATTTGATTTGTTGTTGGAACTTTGTATTCGGTTGGCGAAAAAATTGTATATTCATTTATTTCATTAGTTAGTTGCAATTCGTCTGCCGCTATCTGCCAATCAGACAATTCTGAATTTTCAGAATAATATAAGCGATATCCAGCAACATCCGATTCATTATTCGTTTTCCATTTAACTGTAACACCTCGTTTTCCATCATTATTTAGAAGGGCATAAATAAGCGGAGCCTCTGGCTTAGGATCGGTAATTGAAATTGGAAAGTATTTATTACTTTTGTTATCTCTCGTATCTTCAGCAAATATTTCAAGTTGATAACTGCCTTCAGCCAGTGAAGAGGCATCAAAATAATTATTGCTAACCACCTTGCTACTATTAATAATATTTGCACCCTCTCCATTGGTTAACCAATAAACTGGATTGCTCAATGTTGCAACATTTTTAACAAAAGCATTATGCACATAAGCATTTAAGGGCTTATAATCGAAACGGTATTTAACTCCCAAATCATTTGGTTCAAAAACCACTTCGGTTTTCGCTTCATTCCAAACTCTGTATCCAGCAATGTAGGTTCCATTATTTCTATCCACGGAGCTACTTCCGTTTATCTCTTCTATTTTTATTTGTATATCAACCTTGCCAAATAATTTGTCGGCATCTAATTTATCTATCCCACCGTTTGTATAAAACTTCAAACTGCTTGCATCAATTTCTGGAGCCCAAGTATCTACAAATGGTGTTAATCCGCCTGCAGCGTCCTGAAATATGTTGACTCCTACTTTTAAGAAAATGAATAAATAAAGTATCGAAGATACTTTATTTATTCTGTAATCGTTTCATGTTTTTTGTAATAGTTCTTCCATTTTCT
>JAQICK010000309.1 GCA_027858595.1 Melioribacteraceae bacterium | reverse complement strand
CAAGAACAACTAGTGGTGGCACACGTACAAGTAAAAGAAATACTGGGTTAAGAACTGCAAGGATCAGAAATAGTGGCGAGGTTAAAACTGCAACTCGTAAAACTACAGATATTGAGAGTAGAAGAATATCTGATAAAACAAGAGATAAAATTGCTAGGAATGAGACACAGAGAACTAGTAAAAATGAAAGCCAGAAAGTAACTAAAAAATCAAGTGTAAAAAACAGAACTAAAAAGAGTAGTGATACTAAAAATAGAAGTAAGAGAGTTTATTCATCTAGAAAGTCTAGAACTAAAAACTCAAATGGAACGTCTCGTTCTTATTATAAACCATCGAGCCGCTCAAGTAAAAGAAAATCTAATGTTTCTCAGTCTTCAAGAAATCGCAAATCAAGTTCAAAAAGCTATTCTCCTTCGAGAAGTTCTTCTAGAAGGAGTTCGTCAAATTCAAGAGTTGGTAAATCTGCAAGTTCAACATCTAGATCATCTGTAAGTCGCTCATCTCGTTCATCTGTAAGTCGTTCATCAGGCTCTACTTCCCGATCATCAGGAAGTCGTTCATCCAGATCTTCAAGTTCATCAAAAAGTTCAAGTAAAGGAAGAAGATAATAATGAAAAACTCATCAAAAATAATTGGTCAGAAATTTGTTATAATTATTGCTCTTTTTTCTTCTGGATTGATATTTAGCCAAAATGAAAATGATGCAGTAAGGCTTGCAGTTCCAGGAATCATTTCCAACGCAAGAGCTTTAGGGATGGGGAACAGTTCTTCAACCAGAAGTGGTGATTACTCAGCAATGCTTTTTAATCCTGCAGGTTTAGCACTTTCCCATCATTCTCAACTTACAGGAAGTTTTTATCATCGCTATCACGAAAATACTTCAAACTTTTTTGATGAAGAAACTTATTATAAAAATAGTGCTACTGAATTTAACCAGTTAGGATATATGTATAAAGCTCCTACAACTCAGGGCAGTTTAGTTTATGGATTTGGTTATCAGAGGAATAAGGACTTTACATCGTCGTTAGATTTTAACGGTTTTAACCCAAATAATAATTCAATGATTCAAGATTTAACTGACCGTAATGACGACGTACCGTATCTCTTAGGACTTAGCTATCCTTTAAATGATGTTGACAATATTTACATAAAAGATACAACTCATATAAATGGTCGCCTAGGACAAAGTGGGACTATTTTTGAGGAAGGTGGAATTAATAGATATAGTTTTGGTGCTGGTATAGAAGTTGCGAAAGATGTTTATTTTGGTGGAAGTCTTAACTATCTATCTGGTAAATATTCAAATGATAGAGAATATTATGAGGATGATTGGGATAAACATTATAATGAGCCTACAGATGTTAATGACCCAAACACAAAAAACTTCAATACTTTTTATGTGAATGATGTGATTTCATGGGATATGCATGCATGGGAATTCCGTTTTGGATTTATAATTGATTGGATGGATTTTATCAGAATTGGTGGTTCAACAAAGCTGCCAACTACTTTTCATATAAAAGAAAATTATTATTTAGAAGCGTACTCACAATTTGATAGAGATTATTTTATTGATATAGTTCCATCAGAAAGTTTAGTCGATTATCAAATTAAAACTCCTCTGGAATTTGCACTTGGAACATCTATTGACTTGCATTTACTTAACATCAATGCCCAAGCTACATTTATTGATTATTCACAAATGGAATTCTCTGGAGACCTTAATTTATCGATGATTAAAGAGAACAATAGAGTAATTAATGCAAACTTCAGATCGGTACTCAATTATAATCTTGGTGCCGAATTAAAAATCCCTTTTACTGAAATACGTGCTCGTGCTGGAATTATGTACTATCCTTCGCCTTACAAAGGTGATCCAATAGAATTTAACAGATTCTATCTGAACGCTGGTGCTGGAATAGTAGCAAGCGAATCACTTATCTTTGATGTTGCCTACTCCTATGGCTTCTGGGATACTTATTCAGATAATTACGGAGCTGGTCAATCGCGTGTATTCCAAAGTGTTTCATCACACACTGTTTTGATAACAACTACAATTATGTATTAGCCTTCTGCTTAACTATGCCTTAGTGCCATCCAAGCAATTTAACAATTGATCAATGTTTTTTAAGTTGCAAAGCACACTTACTTCCTATATTTTTGGATGAACAAAAAAATATTATGGTAAAAACATTTTAGCTAAAGTTTACAAGGTAGAGAGTAAAGACTATTATGTTATTGATGAAGATGGCAACTCAATAATATGTAGGCTTCCGGGCAGATTCAAAAATAAATATCATCTAAAACTGAATAAACAAAGAGTACTTGACATTGTTGCTGTTGGGGATAGGGTTAAAATATCTCTCAACCTAGATGGGCGTGGTGAGAGTTTAAAAATATTTGATAGAAAAAATCTTTTTTCGCGTAAAGCTCCTCGCTTAAAAGGTACTTCGGGAAAAGGGGAACGTCTTGAGCAAATCTTTGCAGCTAATCTTGATAATATTGTAATTGTTGCTTCTGCTAATCAACCTGAGTTTAATAATCGTTTAATAGATAGAATTGCTGTTGCTGCAGAAAGTTCAAATATTGATGTTATTATTGTAATAAATAAAAATGATACTGCAGTTCCAGAAGAAGTAGAAGGTTGGAAAGAAATTTATTCTTCATGCGGATATAATGTTATTGTTACTTCTGTGCTAGAGAATACTGGACTTTATCAGTTAAGCGAAGCTATAAAAAACTCAACTAATCTCTTTTGTGGACAATCGGGTGTAGGAAAATCATCATTACTGAATTCTCTTTTCCCTCAACTGGATTTTAGAGTTGGAGAAGTAAGTGAAACATCACATAAAGGTAAACATACAACGGTAGCGTCAGTTTTACAAAAGGTTGATGATTCTACAGTGATAATTGATTCGCCTGGAATTAGAGAATTTGCTCCTTTTGGAATTATGCGTGAAGATTTATCGTATCACTTTATGGATATTTCACCTTTCGTGAATAGTTGTAAATTTAATACCTGCACGCATTTGCACGAGCCTGGATGTGCTGTTATTGAAGCTGTGGATAAAGAGTTAGTTTCTGTCGAGAGATATTATTCCTACCTAAATATTCTTGAAAATATTGAAGATATACCTAAATATTAATTAAGAACTTCAAATGAACAATTATTAATTATAGTTGTTTAATGAAAAGCAATTTTGAAAATTTCATTTTTGCGTGTTATTTAAGG
>JAQICK010000205.1 GCA_027858595.1 Melioribacteraceae bacterium | reverse complement strand
TCTCGTGAATAGTGGGAGATTTCTCAATCGCTACAAAACAAGCTCATTTCGAAATGACATTGAAAATATACTGAGCAAATAAAATAGAATTATTTGCTGACATTATTAGAACTTAGCCCTTTTTTCTTAGTTCTATTCCATATTTTTCTTTAGCAATATCGATAAAGGCATTACTTAGCTCTAACTTCAATTCCTCTTTGCGTAAGGCTTCTTCAAGCTCTTTTATTCTCATCTGTCTCTTTTCTTTTCTTCATTACTTGTCCTGTTATTAGTTGACTTTGTTGTTATATTGAGTCAACTGTTTTCAGGACGCTTCATCTCCGACTATTCTACCTATAAGATTTCTCACACAACAAAAAACGTTGGATTCGAAATGACAAATATTACTTATACAACCATACAAGAACATCTATTAAAGCATTTTTTGTAGAAGGTAAAACATTCTGGAAATCACACGATTTCTCTTCCGACAAAAAGAATCGGAATCCAAATGACACTTTTTTACATATTTTAAATTACTTTTTTCCTAAATACTCTTTTACATTTTCAACAATTCCAGCTGCATCTATTTTAAGCATTTCATATAATTGGTCTTGGGTTCCGTGTTCAACATACGAATCGGGTAAACCTAAACGAAGAAGATTATTTTTATAGCCTTTATCTGCAAAGTACTCTAAAACTCCAGAACCAAATCCACCAACAATGGAATTTTCTTCAATAGTAATTATTTTTTCAAATTTACTTGCAACTTTAACTATTAAATTTTGATCTAAAGGTTTTACAAAACGCAAATTAATAACTTCTACAGAAATGCCTTCCGAAGCTAATTCTTCTGCAGCTTTCGATGCAAATCTAACCATATTACCCACAGCTAAAATTGCAACATCTTTTCCTATTCTAAGAGTTTCACCTTCGCCAATCGGAATTAATTCAAACTCCTCTTTAACTTCAACGCCAAGTGCGGAGCCTCGTGGATACCTCATTGCAATAGGACCATCTTTATATTCAATAGCAGAATAAAGCATGTTGCGTAATTCAGCTTCATCTTTGGGAGCCATAATTACCATTTTGGGAAGCATGCGTAAAAATGTTAAATCGAATACTCCGTGATGTGTAGGACCATCTGCTCCTACTAGCCCAGCTCTATCTATAGCAAAAACTACGTGAAGGTTTTGTAAACTAACATCGTGAAATATTTGATCATACGCTCTCTGTAAAAATGTTGAGTAGATAGCGACAACAGGAATAATTCCTTTAGTTGCAAGACCGGCTGAGAACGTTACACCGTGTTCTTCCGCAATCCCAACATCATAATATCTTTCTGGCATTTCTTCTTGCAAAATTTTCAAACCAGTTCCATCAGGCATAGCAGCAGTTATTCCAACAACTTTAGAATTTGCTTTTGCAATTTCAAGAAGGGCTTTCCCAAATATTTCAGTGTAGGCAGGTGCAGAATCTTTTTTCTTAGGAGATTCACCAGTTATTTTATCAAATGGTCCAACACCATGAAATTTAGGAGCATTATCTTCTGCAGGTTTATAGCCTTTTCCCTTTTCAGTATAAGTATGGACAAGAATTGGTCCTTTAAGAGGTTTGATATGAGCAAATAATTCGACTAGTTTTTTTATGTTGTGCCCGTTAACAGGGCCAAAATATCTAAAACCAAGAGCTTCAAAAAGCATTCCTGGAGTAACAACAGATTTTATTCCAGTGTTTAATCTACCTGCGACTGTTCTTAATCTATCACCAAAATGATCAAGCTTACCTGTTAAATCCCAAATTGCACCTTTAAATTTATTGTATTCAGGATGTGCAATAATTTCAGTAAAATAATTTGAGATTTGCCAAACATTTGGAGCAATTGACATTTGGTTGTCGTTTAATACTACAATTACGTTGCTCTTCAGAACTCCAGCATTATTCATTGCTTCGTATGCCATTCCGCCTGTCATTGCACCATCGCCAATAACAGCAACAACTTTTCTATCTATTCCAAGTTGTTTTGCACCTTCTGCAATACCAACGGCTGCAGAAATAGAGGTTGTTGCATGCCCAGCACCAAAATCGTCATACTCACTTTCGCTTCTTTTTAAAAATCCACTTAAACCTTTAAATTGACGAATAGTATTAAGCTTATCTCTTCTTCCAGTAATAATTTTATGAGGATACGCTTGATGCCCAGTATCCCAAACTATAGAATCTTCTGGCGTGTTAAAAACCTTGTGCAACGCAACTGTTAGTTCAACTGTTCCAAGTCCGCCTCCAAAATGGCCACCAACTTCCGAAACAATATCGACCATAAATTCACGAATTTCAGAACAGAGTATTTTTAATTTAGGAGTATCAAAATCCCTTATGTCTTTGGGTGATTCTATATCGTATAAAATTTTATATTTTTCTCTATCTACCATTACTACCCTTTCATTCAATATCTGATTCAAGTTCAGATTTTAATTCTTTAATTTTTAATTCTGCTTCAGATAATGTTGCGTAACTTTCTTTAGCAAGTTTTACACCTTCTTCGTAGAGTTTAATTGAATCATCTAATCCAACTTCACCGTTTTCAAGTTTCTCAGCAATCTCTTTCAAACGAAGGAGAGATTCTTCAAAGGATTTTATTTTTTTCGACATTACTTTATCTC
>JAQICK010000204.1 GCA_027858595.1 Melioribacteraceae bacterium | reverse complement strand
TACTTTAACTTATATAGATTTACGTCATTCAAAGTATTTATATGTTGGTAAATCTAATTCAAGTAATGATGAACAGGAAAGTAACTCATGAAGAATAATATAATTGTTGGATTAGATCTTGGTACTACAAAGGTATGTGCTATTATTGCAGAACAAACGGAGACAAAACTAAAAGTCTTGGGCTTTGGTGTATATCCGTCCGATAGCCTTAATAAAGGGTTAGTTGCAAATATTGCAAAGACAAGTCAGGCAATAAATGACGCACTTGAAGTTGCTAAAAATCAAGCTGGCATTGATGTTAGAGAATTAAATGTTGGAGTTGCTGGCGAGCATATCACAAGCCTTAGACATCGAAACTTTGTTACTATCAACGGGGACGATGATGAAATTTCTCAAAATGATTTGGATAGATTAAGAGCTGATGTTAGAACAATTAAAATTCCAGTTGATAGACAGATACTACATATAATTCCAGAAGAGTTTTCAGTAGATCATCAAGGTGGTATCGATAATCCAATTGGAATGTGTGGCTCAAGACTTGAAGCGGTAAATCATGTTGTCCTTGCAGCAATTCCAGCAATTCAAAACATAAAACGATCTGTTGAAAAAGCAGGATATGTTGTTAAAAATTATATCCTACAACCTATTGCATCAAGTGTATCTGTGCTTGAAGATAACGAAAAAGATTTAGGTGTTCTGCTAATTGATATAGGTGGCGGAACAACTGATATTGCTATCTTCCACGATAATAGCATCAAGCACACAAAAGTTTTTGGAGTTGCTGGCAATCAAGTAACAAACGACGTTAGAGAATCTTTAGGAATAGTAACTGCCGACGCTGAACAACTTAAAAAAGATTATGGTTATGCTTTGCAAGAAGCTATCATAAAAGACGAAACCATATATATTAAAGGGGTTGGTGCAAGAGGAAATGTTAAAATTCCAGTAACTCTTTTAACCCAAATAATTAGTGTTAGAATGAAAGAACTTTTTGCTTTAATAGATAACGAGCTTCGCCAATCTGGATTAAAAGGAAAAATTAAAGCTGGCGTTGTGTTAACTGGCGGTGGGTCGCTACTTAGAGGTTGTACTGAGTTAGCAGAAAGTATTCTTGGCTTGCCATGTCGCATTGGTGTTCCGTTAGAGTTTGGAGAAGGTTTATCTGATGAAATTGGAAGTCCGGAGTTTGCAACTGTTTCTGGATTAATAAAAGGAGTGCCCGGTTCTACATCAAGTGATACTTGGGGTGGCACAGGGGATAAAGCGAGAAAAGGGAATTTGAATATTAAAGGAATTTTTAAAAAAGTAGTAGAATTTTTTGATGAATTATAACAATACCACAACAAGGAGGAATTATGCCTAAATTTGCCACACTTAATCAAGCACCTACTTTGTCCGCAAAGTTAAAGGTTATAGGAGTTGGAGGCGGAGGTTGTAACGCAATTGAAAGTATGATGAAACGAGGACTTTCAGGAGTAGAGTACGTTGCTATTAACACAGATGCACAAGTTTTAGCAACCAGTAATGCTACTCACACAATCCAGATTGGAACAAATTTAACAAAAGGACTAGGGGCTGGAGCTGATCCAAATGTTGGTCGAAAAGCTTTAGAAGAGGATAGAGAAAAAATAACTAAAATTCTAGATGGTAGTGATATGGTTTTTATAACCACAGGAATGGGTGGAGGTACTGGTACTGGTGCTGCTCCTCTAGTTGCTTCAATTGCACAAAGCATTGGAGCATTAGTTATTGGAATTGTAACCAAACCTTTTAAATGGGAAGGTAAAAAGAGAATGCTCAATGCTGAAGCTGGTATTAGTGAAATGCAGCAGTATGTCGATTCTCTTATCGTTATTCCTAATGAAAGAATTATAAATGTTCTTGAAGATTCAACCGTAGCTTTTAAAGCATTTGATAAACCAAATGAAGTGTTATATGAAGCTACTAGTGGTATTGCTGATATCATTACAATTCAAGGCCAAATAAATGTTGATTTTGCTGATGTTCGTTCAGTAATGAATCATAGTGGTGAAGCTCTAATGGGTTGTGGAATTGCAAGTGGTGAGAACAGGGCAGAAGACGCCGCACAAAAAGCTATTTCATCACCTTTACTAGAAGGAATTAGCATTAAAGGTGCAAAAAATATTTTACTTAATGTAACTGCATCATCTAATCTTACTATGAAAGAGATTACTGATGGTAACCAAGTTATATACGATGCCGCTGGGGAAGAAGCCAATATTATTTTTGGATTAGTTCACAAAGAAGAGATGAACGAGTATGTTTCTTATACCGTAATTGCCACTGGATTTAGTGCAGGATCTGGTTTTGGAAAAACTCAACAGCCAAAAAATATAGAAGAAAAAAAACCAGAGAATAGAGAAGAACACGTTTTCACTCCTTGGGAAAACAACGATTTCAAATTGGATGAAAATGCAGACTTAGATGTTCCAACTATTATGCGGGTCAGGGGAACAACAAATCTTTTTGATGATGAAAATGTAAATGAAAATGGTTTTAACTTTGAACGAAGAATTTCTAAGCCTACTGTTCAAAAAGAAATGAAAGAAGATGAAGATAGTTCTGATTTTCTTCGTATGATGATGGACTAATTTTTAATCTAAATTCTTAATTAACGAGTCTTTTAATAGGCTGTATTAACTTTCACCTTGTTGTGGTAATTAGGGAGCAAATGCTATGAAATTGATACAGCCTTTTTTATATTTTAATGAAAATATTTTTAAAATAATTGTTTTTTACCGGATGCAGCGTCCTGAAATATGTTGACTCCTACTTTTAAGAAAATGAATAAATAAAGTATCGAAGATACTTTATTTATTCTGTAATCGTTTCATGTTTTTTGTAATAGTTCTTCCATTTTCT
>JAQICK010000113.1 GCA_027858595.1 Melioribacteraceae bacterium | reverse complement strand
CAACATCTTTTACATTTAAAATAAAAAACCCCGCTTTGGTTTGCGGGGTTACTTTTTGTGGGCGGAGACGGAATTGAACCGCCGACACATGGATTTTCAGTCCATTGCTCTACCGACTGAGCTATCCGCCCTCAAAAAATACGAATCCAAAAATAGATATTTTTTTTTAATTTACAAAATAAAATTTTGATTTATCCTGAAATAATTTGTGTGCCTCCATTTTCCTTTCCAATTTCTTCTTCAGACGTAATAATAGATTTTCTTCCACCATTTTTGATAAAATTGATAGCAGCCAAAATTTTTGGTTTCATACTTCCATCAGCAAATTGATTTTCCTCAATATATTTTTCAGCTTCGGAAACAGTAATAACATCAAGAGATTTCTGGTCAGCCTTGCCATAGTTAATATATACTTTAGGAACATCTGTAATTATGTATAATTCTTCTGCATTTATTTGAGTAGCCAATAGAGAGGAAGCACGGTCTTTATCAATTACAGCTTCAATAGCTTCAAGAAAATTGTTTTCATGTCTGTATATAGGAACTCCCCCGCCTCCAACAGCTATTACAACATGTCCATTTAATACAAGTTCTTCAATTATTTGTTTATTCATTATGTCTTGCGGTACTGGAGATGCTACTATTCTTCTCCAACCTCTTTTAGCTGAATCTTCCTTGAATTGCCAGTTGTTAGCTTTACCCAATAAATCAGCTTCTTCTTTAATGTAAAAAGACCCAACAGGTTTAGTGGGGTTTTCAAATGCAGGGTCTTTAATATCAACTAATACTTGAGTAATTAGTGATACAACATTTTTGTCAATATTAAAATCATTAAATACATTTCGCATTTGTCGTTCGAGCATATAACCAATGCCACCTTGCGAATCGGCAACACAGATATCCAAAGGCATTTTAGGGATTTTATATTTTTCAAATCCAGCCTCATTGCGAAGCATAATATTTCCTACTTGTGGCCCATTGCCATGTGTAATAACTAGGCTATACCCATTACGAATAAGTCCAAGGACTTTTGCTAAAGTGTCATAAGCATTTTTTTCTTGCTGCTCTATTGTTCCTGCTTCAGAAGCACGTAATAGAGCATTTCCACCTAAAGCTACAACTGCTATTTTTTTCATATATTTTTTACTCAATCCTAAATATTGTGCCAATGGAATTCCATTGGCACATGTTGCTAATTAAATAATTCCTTTTTTCTTCAAAATACTTTCTAACGTAATTGAACCAATCTCTTGCAGATCGTATTGCACACGAGTTGATGGTTTGTTAATCTTAAGTATTCTTCCAAGATCAATAGGTGTTCCAATAACTACAGAATCGCAATCAACATTATTAATTGTTTCTTCTAAGTCTTTCATTTGTTCATCGCCATAGCCCATTGCTGGCAATAAAATTCCGATGTTTGGATATTTCTCATAAGTTGCAGTAATCGATTTTACTGTATATGGGCGTGGATCAACAATCTCTAAAGCATTAAGTTTTTGTGCTGCTACAGTTCCTGCTCCATATTTCATTTCGCCGTGAGTTAGTGTTGGTCCATCTTCAACTACAAGAACTCTTTTACCTGTAACCATTTCTGGATGTTCAACAGTAAGTGGTGAAGCTCCTTCAATTATAGCAGCATTAGGATTTACATTTCTAACATTATTCATCACTGTTAAGATGTCAGCTCCATCTGCCGATTCCATTTTATTAATTACAACAGCATCTGCCAAACGTAGAGATGTGTTTCCTGGATAGTAAGTCATTTCGTGTCCAGGTCTGTGTGGATCAACAACTGTAATTGTTAAATCAGCTTTGTAAAACGACATATCGTTATTTCCACCATCCCAAAGAATTACATCTGCTTCTTTTTCTGCTTCACGAAGAATTGCTTCATAATCAACGCCTGCATAAATTACTCCACCCATTGCAATGTGTGGTTCGTATTCTTCAATCTCTTCAATAGTGCATTCATGAATTTTTAGATCTTCTAAGGTAGCAAAGCGTTGAACTTTTTGTTTTACTAAATCGCCGTAAGGCATTGGATGGCGGATGGAAACAACTTTCTTTCCAGCATCTCGCAATAACTCAACAATTTTACGGGAGGTTTGTGACTTTCCACAACCTGTTCTTACAGCTACAACCGAAATAACTGGTTTTGTAGATTTAACCATTGTTTCCTCACCACCAAGCAAGCGAAAGGAAATACCAGCAGCATTAACTATTGATGCTTTGGTCATAACATAGTTAAAAGGAACATCTGAATATGAAAAGACAACTTCATCAACATTTAATTTAATAATTAAATTTGTTAATTCAGATTCATCATAAATCTTTATTCCTTGTGGATAAAGACTTCCAGCCAATTCTGGCGGATACATTCTTCCATCAATATTGGGTATTTGTGTTGCAGTAAAAGCTACAACATTGTAATCTTTGTTATCTCTAAAATAGACATTAAAGTTGTGAAAATCTCGCCCAGCGGCACCCATAATAAGAACATTCTTACTTAACATTTTTGTACTCCTATTTTTAATGATTATTCAACAGTTACACTTTTAGCTAAATTTCTTGGTTGATCAACATTCAATCCTTTTTTAACAGCAACGTGATAGGCAAGCAACTGTAGAGGAATTACAGTAAGGATTGGCATTAACATTCTGATTGTATCCGGAATTTTTATAGAGTAATCAACTAAGTTATCAATTTCATTATCGTTTTCACTAGCTATTGCTATAATTACACCCTTACGTGCTTTAACTTCTTCAATGTTTGTAATTACTTTTTCGTAAACCGAATCTTTAGGGGCAATAACAATAACTGGCATGTTTTCATCAATTAATGCAATTGGTCCGTGTTTCATTTCTGCTGCAGGATACCCTTCTGCGTGGATGTAAGAAATCTCTTTCATCTTCAAAGCACCTTCTAATGCTACCGGAAAGTTGTATCCTCTTCCCAGATAAAGAAAGTTTTTAGCATTAACAAATTTTTCTGCTATTGCTTCAATCTGATTATTTAATTTTAATATTTGTTCAATTTTTTTTGGAAGTGATTCTAATTCACGAAGAATTTCTTGTCCATCAATTAAACTAAGATGACGTTTCCTTCCAATTAAAACAGAAATTAATGCAAATACAACTAGTTGTGAAGTAAATGCTTTGGTTGAAGCAACTCCTATTTCAGGACCAGCATGGACGTAAACGCCAGCTTCGCTTTCACGAGCAATTGAACTACCAACAACATTACAAATGCCAAGCATAAGAGCATCGCGTCTTTTCGCTTCCTTCATTGCAGCAAGCGTATCTGCAGTTTCACCACTTTGCGAAATAAAAAACATTGAATCTTCTTTTGTAACAATAGGATTTCTATAACGGAACTCAGATGCATAATCCACTTCCACGGGAATTCCGGTAAATTGTTCAAGCATGTATTCTGCCACTAATCCAGCGTGCCAAGAAGTGCCACAAGCCGAAAGGACTAAACGCTTAGAGTTTGCAATGCGTTCAGCAATTCTATCAATTCCATCTAACTTAGCAGTTCCCTCATCCATTAATATTCTACCTCTAAAAGAATCGTGAACAGAATTAACTTGTTCGTAAATTTCTTTTAACATGTAGTGAGGGTAATCCCCTTTACTAATTTCATCAAGTTCAACACTAATTTCGTGAACTTCTTTTAGAATTTCTTCGTTGTCAATTGAACTTACCGTAAATTTATCTTTAGTTACTTCAACAATTTCACCATCCTCTATATAAACACAACGACTGGTGTGACCAATTAAAGCATTTACATCAGAAGCTACAAAATGTTCACCATCCCCAATTCCAACAACTAGTGGAGAGCCTTTTCGTGCAACAATTATTTTATCTGGTTCAGTTTTGGAAATTGCACATAATCCGTACGTTCCTCTAACTTCACTTAAAGCCAATTGAACAGACTTAAGAAGAGAACTCCCTTTTGCTAAAAAACTATCAATAAGATGAACCAAAACTTCAGTATCTGTTTGCGAAACAAATTCAAATCCATCCTTTGTCAATTTTGCTTTAATCTCAGTATAGTTTTCTATTATACCATTATGAACCAGATAGAGAGACTCATCCTTATTAAAATGTGGATGGGCATTAGCTTCACTTGGTTCGCCATGAGTTGCCCACCGCGTATGAGCAATTCCAATAGACGAATTATCAATTACTAAATGCTCTACTTTTTCTTCCAACTTTGAAACTTTTCCAAGACTTTTAATTACTCTTGTTTCTTTCTTATCATTTGATATAATTCCTATTCCAGCTGAGTCATATCCTCTATATTCAAGTCTTTTCAACCCCTCTATAAGAATTGGAATTGAATTTTTTTCACCGATATATCCTACAATACCGCACATAAATTACCCCTTAATAAATTTTTGTTTTTAATTACTATTTGTAATGAAGAGAAGTTAATGGTCAGGACAAGGACGTAGAAGAAGTCTCTTTGTTTTCAGGCAGTTAAAATCTATAATTCTATTTTTATGCATTAACCACTCATAAATATTAATAAATTATTCAAACCCAATTTCTCATTTTTTTTTATATTATCCAACAAAGAATTAATGTTTATATTTAATTGTTTTTTTTCTTTTTCTTAGAACCATCTCCAAATTTTATAGCACTAAAACCAAATTTATCCCTAATAGAAGTAACGGCTTTTAGCATTTTTTCTCTATCATCATGTTCTCTATTAAATAATCCTTCTTGTGGATTGAACTCACTAAATTTAGTTAAGTGAATTCCAATTAAGCGAATTGAAACTTTTTTGTTATAAGCTCTCCTAAACAGCTTAACAGCAGTTCCAAAAATTATTTTATCATCGTTAGTTGCTTTAATTGTTTTTGCTCTTGTAATTGTTACAAAACTAGTATCTCTTAATTTAATACTAACAGTCGCTGTTTCCCACCCTTTATCACGCAATATTTGACACACTTTCGCTGTTAAGTCAAAGAGTGTTTTTTCAATTTTATCTTGGCTCACTTCATCTTTGCCGTAAGTTCTCTCTTTTGAAATGCTCAATCTTTTGGTATCGAGAGTAAATTTTTCACTCCCTTTTCCATTGGCTTTATTCCACAAAGACAAGCCAGATTTTCCAAAGACCAATGCAAACTCCTCTGCTGGTATTTTTGTGATATCTTCTACTTTATATATTTTGTGGGAATGTAACGTTTTAAGCATAACTCTTCCTACACCCGGAATTACTTCAACCGGCATCGGTGCAAGAAATTCTTTTTCCATTCCAGGATACACATAGGTTACTCCAAATGGTTTTGCGTAGTCGGAACAAATTTTTGCTATTGTTTTATTTGAGCCAATTCCAATTGAACATGGCAAGAGTAATTTCTCTTTTATTTCAGCTTGCAACTCTTTTGCAAAAGCGAACATTGACCCATATGTTTTTATGGTCCCAGTAAAATCCATATAGAATTCATCAATGGAAGCTTGCTGAATTACTGGGGCATATTTTTCGAGGAGTTTTTTAACTTCTTTTGAATATTTAGAGTACTCGCCCATTGTACCACGTAAATAAATTCCATTAGGGCAAAGTTTGTAGGCTTGTTTAATTGGCATTGCAGAATGTAGCCCATACTCGCGTGCTTCGTATGAACATGCAGCTATCACTCCTCTTCCATACTCCGGAAGTGCTCCAACAATAACTGGCTTTCCATTTAATGAAGCATCAAGTATTCTTTCAACAGAGACAAAATAGGTATCTAAATCGAGATGGAAAATTGTTTTCATTTTTTTACAATTGTTTATTAATGTTATATGGAACATTCATTTTACTAATCTATATTAGGGAGACTTCTCCTTCCCATATAATACACAGGAAACACTATACTCATGATGTTTCATGTAATCAATTTAAGAGATTAATTTGATATTGTAAAATAATGAATTGAAATTTAGATAATAATCTTTCTACTGCCATTTGATAGGCAATGTTGTCAACTTAAGAAGCACACACCCCTAAATCCCCTCTCGAGTGAGGACTTTTTACTGCTCCTTCGGAACAGTCATATATATTTCCCCTCTTGAGATAATGGCACTAACATAACAGTTTAGAAATCATTATATTTACCACAAAAAAAAGGCGTGGTACTATGAAAAACAACAGATCACTATCAATAAGCACAAAAATATCCTCTACTCAAAAAGGAAACCTATTGACAGTACTCAGTAGACATATACCAGATATAGTTTATAGAGATGACTCACCAG
>JAQICK010000474.1 GCA_027858595.1 Melioribacteraceae bacterium | reverse complement strand
GTATTAGTACTCTTGCATACAACTCAATAATTTTTTTGCCTTTTGTTTTTCTGATTCCTTCCTTTTTTCTAATCTATCAGCAGATTTTGATAATTGTCCCAATTATTTTCTCCCAAATTAACAACGAACGAAATATAGTTTCCGAAAAACCAAATCAAGTTTTATTACAGCGAATATTTTAAATTATTCTCAAGAAATACAATCATCAAATCCCAGCACATCATTTTCCACAAATATCACTTAATGCATTTTTTCAAAGCAACTTAAATAATATACAAGCTAATAACAAAACATGTAAATTATTATTTGAGAACATATACCAGGTTCCTAGAGCAAGAAAAGAGCAGAAACATTTTTTGGAAACTTGAAATATTAAATGCTATAAATATTCTCCTAAAATTTTCAAAAAGTCTACGTCATCGGTTCTACTCCGCTAGTTTGCATATTAGCACGTCCATATTACACTCAATAAGTTTCTCCCAAAATACTAATATCAAAGTTTATTATGTTTGTGAAAAGTAATTACAGATTATTTTACTGAGAACTAGTTGAGCTCAATTATAAAGCAAAAAAAAATCATTAAAAGAAAATTTCCAAAATGGTTTTATATTGTTTTACTATTAATTCCATTTTTGTCTTTAGTTTTATTTGAATCTGGTTTACGTATTGCAAAATATGGAGAGGATTATTCGGTTTTTAAACCACTCTCGAGTAATTTTCCAGATTTGATAGTTTTTAACCCTTATTATCCAAAAAAAATCTTTCAGAACACCGATGTTATTCCTTCGGTTATTCCTGACCCTTTTTATAAAGAGAAAAGAGATAATTCATTCAGAGTATTTGTTCTGGGTGGAAGCACTACTGCTGGATTTCCATTTTCATACAATGCCTCGTTTGCACGCCGAGTTAAAAGAAGGTTGGAAATTCTTTTTCCTAAAATAGATGCCGAAGTTATTAATATGGGAATTTCCGCAGTCAATTCATATACAATCAAAGATATTCTTCCAGACATTATTAAACAAAAACCCGATTTAGTTTTAATCTATGCTGGTCACAACGAGTACTATGGAGCACTTGGGGTTGGATCAACAGAACTAATTGGTAATAATGAATTGTTTATTGGATTGAATTTGAAATTAAGAGAATTTAAAGTTTACCAATTAATTTCTAACTTTTTTGAATCAATCAAAACTACATTAAAAGAAATGAAGCGAAATAGTAAGAAAACTTTAATGGAGCAGATGGTAAGTGAAAAATTAATTGAGTTTGATTCTGATATTTATGAAAGAGGACTAGAGCAGTTTAATAATAACATGAATAGTATTTTAAGTTCGCTTAAACAAGCAGGAATCAATACAATAATCAGTACTGTTTCAAGTAATCTTAAGCAAAAACCATTCGAATCTGTAGGTGCAGAAGAACACTCCGCAGATAAATATTTTAATGACGCGGAAAATTATTTTAATAAATCAGATTATGAATTAGCTAAAATAAATTACAAATTATCAAAAGAGAATGATGCCTTAAGATTTAGAGCTCCAGAAAAGATCAATTCTGTTATCAAAGATTTAGCATATCAATATCACATTCCTGTTGCAAATACGGATTCACTATTTAGTAAAAAAAGTGTTGGCGAAATTACTGGCTATAATTTGATGGTTGATCATCTGCATCCAACCGTTTATGGTCACCAATTAATAGGGGATTTGTTTTTCGATAAAATGCTGGATTATTCTTATATACCAGAGAGCCAAAAACGAAATTATTCTTATGAAAAACAAGTGAAATTTGCTAATAGCTCGTTGGCTTATACAAAATTTGATTCGATGTATGCTGAAATTATATTAAGTAATTTGTTAAATTCTTATCCATTCGCTAAACACAATGAAGGTGAAAGAAAAAAATATTTACTAAAAAACTTTTCTGATTCTTTAGCGAAAAAAGTTGTAAAAGGTGAAATGTCGTGGGAAAAGGGTCATTTTGAGGTTGCAGAAGAATATTTCAATAATGGTGAATATGAAAAATATATTGCCGAAATGAATGCTCTTATTCAAGATAGGTCTTTTATAAAATCTAATTATATTTTAGCGGTTGATAAGTTAAAATCTAAAGGGCAGTTAGATAAAGCGTTACAAATATTATTAAGAATGAATAGAAAATTTAATGACAACTATTCAAAAAAGCTTCTTGGAAATATTGCGGTCAATAAAAAGAAATACAAATTGGCAATATTCTACTATGAAAAGTTTCTTGAAGCTAATAAAACTGACCCTGATGTTTATTATAATATTTCAGGAGTATATTTCCAATTCAAAATGCTTGATAAAGCAAAATCAGCTTTGGAAAAGTGCATAGAAATCTCGCCAAATTATCCAAGAGCCAAAAACGAAATTATTCTTATGA
>JAQICK010000180.1 GCA_027858595.1 Melioribacteraceae bacterium | reverse complement strand
AAAATGAAAATTGCAATTATAGGTGGTGGAGCAGCTGGTTTTTTTTCGGCAATTACGGTTAAGGAAAATTATCCAAATGCTGAAGTAGTAATTTTTGAAAAGTCGAAAAATCTTTTATCCAAAATTAAAGTATCTGGTGGAGGGAGATGTAATGTTACTAATGGAGCTAAATCGATAAAAGAACTTTCGAAAGCATATCCAAGAGGAGGCAAGCAATTACAAAAAGCATTTCAAATTTTTAATAATATGCATACTATTGAGTGGTTTGAATCAAGAGGTGTTCCTCTCATGATTCAAAATGACAATCGCGTTTTTCCAAAATCTCAAAATTCACAAAGCATAGTAGATTGTTTTTTATCAGAGGCTACAAGATTAGGTGTTAAAATTGAATTGGGATACGGAATAAAATCTATTGAACAAATTGATGACATGCTTAAATTAGAATTTTCACACGATGAAATTCCAACCAGAATTTTTGACAAAGTAATTGTTGCAACCGGTGGTTCACCCAAAAGAGAAGGTTTGAAGTGGCTTGAAAAACTGAATCACAAAATTGAAAATCCTGTCCCATCATTATTTTCATTCAATCTGCCTAGTGAAGCTATTACTTCCCTAATGGGCGTAGCTGTGGAAAAAACATTAGTCAGCATACAGGGAACAAAACTTAAATCGGATGGACCTTTGCTTGTTACACATTGGGGAATGAGCGGACCAGCAATTTTAAAGCTTTCTGCTTTTGGAGCAAGATTGTTGAGTGAAAAAGATTATAAATTCTATGTTCAAGTGAATTGGGTTAATGAGTTAAACTATGATACAGTTCTTAATGAGATGAAAACCATAGCAAGCGTGAATTCAAATAAACTTTTATCCAAAATTAAACCTTTTACATTGCCAGGAAGATTGTGGTTATATCTTCTTGAAAAAAGCTGCTTGGATGCTAATAAAAAATGGAAAGATGTTGGTAAAAATAGCATGAATAAATTAGTGAGTTTGTTAACTAATGATGTTTATTCAGCTGAAGGCAAAACAACTTTTAAGGACGAATTTGTAACTTGCGGTGGTGTAAGTCTGGAAAGCATTGATTTTAAGACAATGCAAAGTAAAGTGTGTAAGAATCTTTATTTTGCTGGTGAAATTTTGGATATTGATGGAATTACTGGTGGCTATAATTTTCAAGCTGCCTGGACTACAGGCTTTATAGCTGGAAAATTAAATTAATGTTTATCGTAGATTGATTTTCAAAAACACGGATTGTATAAAATTAAGTTTGAACTTAAAGGAACAACTATGAACTCAAAATTAAATCTTGTCCGAAAGTATTCGTTTTATTTGGTTATATCTTTTGTGTTTCTTCTTATTGCTTGCACAAAAGTAAATGAAACATCTATCATTCCTAATTCTAGTAATCAGATGATTTTGGTTTTAACTGATTCAATTACAGCCACAAATGGAATTCTGTATTCTTTTGAAAGAGACAATTCTAAATCAGACTGGAAACAGTTGAACAATCGAACTAACGTTGTTCTTGGAAGAAGCGGACTTGGTCTAGGAATCGGTTTACATAACTATTCAGACTTGCAAAATATTCCAGCAAAAGTCGAAGGCGATGGAAGAAGTCCAGCTGGAATATTTAGATTAAGTTCTGTGTTTGGATATAACTCCGCTGATAATATGACGGATATAAAAATGCCTTATTTTCATATTACTGAAATGTCAGAATGTGTCGATGATGTAAGTTCCAAATATTATAATCAAATAGTTCAAAAAGATGAGATAAATAATACAGACACTGTTGATTGGCAGTCTTCTGAAAAAATGAATTCAATGGGTATTTATTATGCATTGGGCGTTGTTATTGACCATAATAGTAATTCAATTGAAAAGGGATCTGGGTCTTGCATTTTTCTACATAATTGGGCTGATTCAAATGAAACAATGGCGGGCTGTACAGCAATGGTTCCGGAAAAATTGAAAGAGATTGTATTCTGGTTGGATGATGCTAAAAATCCAATTTTAATACAACTTACTTCAAAAATATATTTTGATTTAATAAAAAAATGGGATCTGCCAGAAGTGAAATTTATTAAATAATTTTAAAGTTCACAGAGAGGTTGTTTAAAAACTTGTCATGCTGACGAATGTCAGCATCTCATAAATTGGGAAAGATTCTGAAACAAGTTCAGAATGACGGAAGAAAAGAAAAAATGAGTAAAAAAGGTTATACATACATAATTACCAATAAGAAGAACGGTACACTATACATTGGCGTAACCTCAAACCTTTTTAAAAGAATTTATGAACACAAGAATGGGCTTTTTGATGGATTTTCAAAAAAATATAGTCTGAAAAAATTAGTCTATTATGAAATCAGTGAAGATATAGCAACTGCAATTCAGCGAGAAAAGCAATTAAAAAATTGGCACCGCGATTGGAAAATAAATTTAATTGAAAAAACAATCACGATTGGAATGATTTAGCAGAAGATTTTTACGAAAAAGAATAACTATGTCATGCCGAACTTGCAGTATATTGAGCTCACTATATGACGGAGATTCCGACATACGTCGGAATGACGAGAGAAAAAGCCATGTCATGCTGACGTAGGTCAGCATCTTGTAAAACAACTGAGATTCTGAAACAAGTTCAGAATAACGAAAGGGGAAAACGAGAGTCATGCAAAATTTATTTCAAATTCATTCCAAAAGCGATTGAGTGTTCATATTCTTTAATAATATGAAAGCCAAGTTTTTCGTAAAACTTAATTGCCCCAGTATTAGCTTTTCCAACCTCTAGATGAAGTGCAGGAACATTTAGACATTTTAGATTATCAATAAATAAATCCATTATTTTTCGTCCAAGCCCTTGCCCCTGAGTTTCTGGTAACAAATCTATATGAAGATGTGCAGGATAATTAAGTAGTTCTTCTTTAACTTTATGTCCTTCGTGTATTCTCTTTATTATCCTAGAATCTAACGATTTATCAATTTCATCTTTTAAAGTATACCGATCTCTTAGAACTGGAAACCACTCCTCTTCACATCTTTCATAGAATTTTTGCGAATCTTTTGTTCCAATAATATAACCGACAGGCTTTTCATTATTTGTAACAACAAAACAAACCTCTGGTTCAAATACCGCATAAGGGGCTGCGTAATAATGTCCAATTATGTCGGTATCACTTAAAAGCGTAGAAGCA
>JAQICK010000158.1 GCA_027858595.1 Melioribacteraceae bacterium | reverse complement strand
GGTTATCCCCTTGCACAATAAGGTTTCCGCTATCTTTATCGCCAGTGGAGAGGTTGTCGTCATATTCTAATAATTTATAGGGTATTTCTAAATGATGATTTTCAACAGCTTCTTTCCCTATCCAGTTGAGCGTGGGCATAAATAATTATCTCAATATTGTAAAAATTACTATTCTAAATATAATTGATTTGAAGTAAGATTTAAGACTATATTAATTTTAAAATAATTATTTGTTCTTTTTCACTTCCACCTCTTGCCTCTACCCTCTTACTTCTCCCTTTAATTCCTTAAATCTTCACACTGGCCTCATCCGTTTTCTCTTTAGCTTTATCCAACAATTTATTAGCTTGCACAAAAACATTTTTCAATTCATAAAGGTTTTAAAATGAACAAAATAATTGCTCTATTTTTATTATTTACATTATCAATTACGTTAGCAAAAGCACCAGAGGAAGGGCAATATCCTTTAAGTGAAATTAAAAAACTCGATTTACAAAAAGCAGGATTATTAATTAGTCAGGATGATATTTACAACCCAAATAGGGTAAGTTTAATTGATGCACTTGTAAAGGTAAATGGCTGTACTGGCTCGTTTGTTTCTCCCGAAGGATTGATTATCACAAACCATCACTGTGCGTTTGCTGGTGTTAATGCTGCATCAACTCCAGAGCATAATTATTTGGAAGATGGATTTCTTGCTGAGTCAAGAGAAAAAGAGCTTCATGCAAAAGGATACAAAGTGAAAATTACAGAGTCGTATAAAGACGTTTCCGATATTATTCTGAAAGCAGTTGAAGGAATTGACGACTTGGAAGAGCGTTCCAAAATTATTACAAAAAAAATGAGAGAGCTTGGCGAAAAGGCAACAGACAAGGAAAACTCAATAGAGTCAAGTGTTTCCGAGATGTTTGCTGGACAATCTTATATTCTATTCAAATACAGAATTATAGAAGACGTTCGTTTGGTTTATGTTCCTCCAAGAACAATAGGTGAATTTGGTGGTGAAAGAGATAATTGGATGTGGCCTCGTCATACTGGCGATTTTACATTTATGCGTGCTTACGTTGCACCCGATGGAAGCTCTGCAGAATACAGCAAAGAGAACATTCCTTTCACTCCAAAGAAACATTTGGAAGTAAATCCTAAAGGAGTTGAAGAAGGAGACTTCGCATTTATTCTTGGATACCCTGGTAGAACTTTTCGCAATCAACCATCGCAGTTTATTGAGTATCAATATAATTATCAACTACCTTATATTTCTGAGCTATACGAGTGGACTATTAATTTGATTGAAGCAAAGACCGAGGGAAATGATGAAATGGCTCTTGCTTATTCAACTCACATAAAGCGTCTCTCAAATACAATGAAAAATTACAAAGGCAAAATACAAGGTTTGCGTAATACACAGTTGGTAAATACCAAAAAAGTTGAAGAGAGTGAAATAGAACGCTTCCTTAAAACGAGTCCGGTTTTACACGATAATTATAAAAACCTTTTTAAAGAAATTGACAATGTCTATTCAAAGCGGTTGAATTTAGCTGAGGCAAATTTATGGTATAGAAGTTTGCATAGATTATCTGATGATTTCAAACTTGCCCGATTTGTTATACAAAATGCAGAAGAACAAGAAAAGGAAAACTCAGAAAGGAAATTTTCATTCAAAGATGAAAACATAGCAAATTCACTACGAAAATTGGATAAGACTTTTGAGATTTCAATGGAATCAATCGAGAAAGATTTGTTGGTTAAAATGATTTGCGATGCACGCAAGTTTTCCGAAAATTCGAGAATAGATGTTATTGATAATATTTTTGAAAGTAGTATGAATAAAGCTACTATTGAAAGATTTGTTGAAAATAATTTTATAGCATCGGAGATAACAAAAAGAGGAAATTTTGATGAACTCTTAACATTATCACTGGATGAATTAAAGGAATTGAAAAACCCACTAATCAAATTTGCATTAGAGTTAAACAAACAATACAAAAGTATTAAAAGCGAAAACGATAAAATTAGTGGTGCATTAAGCAAACTTCTCCCACAGTTTAATGAGGTAAAGAAGGAATGGAAAAACACATTGTTTATTCCAGACGCCAACGGAACATTACGTTTAACATATGGCCACATAAAAGGATATTCACCGCGCGATGCAGTTTATTCGTCGCCAATTACATCGCTTAATGGAATTATAGAAAAAAGTTATCTCGGAAGTGAATATGCAATTCCAACAAAACTAAAGGAATTGTATGATGCAAAAGACTTTGGCCAATTTTATAATCCAAAATTAAAATCAATTCCCGTTGCAATTTTATACAACATGGATACAACAGGCGGAAATTCTGGCAGTCCTATTCTTGATGCTCAAGGAAGATTAATTGGCGTTAACTTTGACCGAGCTTACGAAGCAACAATAAATGACTTTGCATGGAATGATGATTACAGTCGTTCAATAGGTGTTGATATTCGTTACGTTCTTTGGATTACACACAAACTTGGCGGTGCTGGTTTCTTGTTACAAGAGATGGGTGTTGAATTAAAGTAGAGATTAGAGTTTGTTCAAATAAAATGTGTGTCATTTCCAACCCGATTTGTGGGTGAGAAATCTCTTACTTTAGAAAGATTTCTCACATTCGTTCGAAATGACAAATTAATTATTATTATTCTGCTAACCCTATAATTGTAAATAAATATTATGGCTAAGAAAAAATTAAAAAAAGAAATTGGTCTTCTTGGAGTATTTTCAATTGCTGCAGGAACAACTTTAAGTGCGGGATTTTTCTTATTACCTGGATTGGCAGCCCAACAAGCAGGACCAGCGTTAATACTTGCATATGTCTTAGCAGCCATTCCTTTAATACCAGCAATGCTTAGTGTTGTCGAGCTTGCAACTGCAATGCCAAAAGCAGGTGGTGTTTATTATTTTCTTGATCGTTCACTTGGCCCTCTTGTTGGCACCATAGGAGGAATTGGAACTTGGCTTGCTTTAATTCTTAAAGTTGCATTTGCCCTAATTGGAATGGGAGCATATATCTCCCTTTTTATTCCAGGCTTAGCCATTGTACCAATTGCTGTTTTCTTAGCTGTAGCACTTGGCCTGTTAAATATTTTTGGAGCAAAAAAAAGTGGCAAATTTCAAATATATCTTGTTGTAGGACTTCTATCTTTATTAACATATTTTATTGTTGGAGGAATTCCTGAGCTAAATTACACACATTTTAATAATTTCTTCGATGCTGGTTTCGATTCCATAATTGCCACTGCTGGCTTGGTATATATTAGTTATGTTGGTGTAACAAATGTTGCCTCTCTTGCCGAAGAAGTACATAATCCAGAAAAAAATCTGCCGATTGGCGTTTTTCTAGCTCTAGGATTAGCTATATTAATATATATATTAGGTACTGCTGTAATGGTTGGAGTTCTGCCGATGTCGGAACTTAAGGGGACTTTAACTCCAGTAGCGTCTGCAGCTAAAGTGTTTTTTGGAGATTGGGGAATGTACATTCTTTCAATTGCTGCAATATTGGCTTTTGTATCTGTTGCAAATGCAGGAACAATGAGTGCTTCACGATATCCGCTTGCAATGAGTCGTGACCATATTATGCCCTCGTATTTTAAAAAACTTGGACGCTTTGACACACCTGTCCATTCCATCATTTTAACAGTTTCAATAATTATTCTTTTGTTAGTTTTTCTTAATCCTACTGGAATTGCAAAGCTGGCAAGTGCATTTCAATTACTAATGTTCTCATTTGTTTGTCTAGCTGTAATAATTATGCGAGAGAGCAAAATAGATTCATACGACCCTGGTTATAAATCACCATTTTATCCTTGGCTTCATATTTTTGGAATTATTTCATCGCTCTATTTAATTTTTGAAATGGGAACACTTCCAATAGTATTTTCTTCTGGATTAATTATTGCTGGCGCCTTGTGGTATTGGTTTTATGCACGAGGAAAAGTTGAACGCAACGGGGCAATCTATCACATTTTTGAACGACTTGGCAAGCAGAGATTCACTGGACTCGATACAGAACTTAGAGGAATATTAAAAGAGAAGGGTTTACGCAAAGGTGATCCTTTTGATAAAATTGTAACTGAGAGTAAAGTTTTTGATATAAATGAGGATATAACTTTTTCTGACGCAGTTAACTTATCTGCCAACTTGGTTTCTAAATCTATTCCTCTCTCATCGGAAGAGATTGTTAAGCGAATAATGGAAGGAACTCGTGTTGGAGCTACTCCCGTAATGCATGGCGTAGCACTTCCACATTTTAAATGTGGTGGAATAGAACATTCAATGTTAGTTTTAATAAGAGCTAAGCATGGAATTAACATACCAATATTTAATTCGCTTACTTATAAAGAGGAAGATGTTCAGAGAGTAACAGCAGTATTCTTTTTAATTAGTCCAGAAAAAGACCCAACACAACATTTAAGAATATTAGCACAAATAGCTGGTCGAGTAGATGACGAATCATTTACTGAAGAATGGGAAAATGCTAAAGATGAGCAGGAACTAAAAGAAGCATTAATGCACGATGATAATTTTAAAGCCCTTTATATCTTAAAAGGACGGAAAACGGAATTGTTTATTAATAAAGAGTTAAAAAACATCAAATTTCCGAACAGATGCCTAGTTGCTCTGTTGCAACGTGGAGGTGAAATTATTGTTCCTAAAGGAAATACACAAATCCTTGAAGGTGATAGAATTACAGTAATTGGAGATCCAAAGAGTATGAAGGAACTTAACAAACTTTACGTTGAGTAATTCTAGGAAAATGGAAAGCTTGTCATTTCATACTAGTTCTTTGAGAGAGAAATCTATTTATTATCGTGAAAACCATTTTGTCTATTATCTCAGACTATAAATTAAAAATAAAATGAAAAAAGAAAAACATATTCCACTAAAGAATTACCCAAAATATTTCGATAATGAAGTTGTAAAAATGTCGAAAATGTTTTTTGAAAAAATGGATAAAAGAAGAACTGTAAGAACTTTCTCTTCGGAGCGTATTCCTGTTGATGTAATTAAAAATGCAATTAAAACAGCAAACACAGCTCCAAGTGGTGCTAATAAACAACCATGGCATTTTGTAGTTGTTGAAAGCTCAGAAATAAAGAAGAAAATTAAAGATGCGGCAGAAAAAGAAGAGAGAGAATTTTATTCTGGCAGAGCAACAGAGGATTGGCTTAAAGATTTAGAGCAATTTGATACTAATGAAAACAAGCCATTTCTTGAAATTGCCCCATATCTAATTGTTGTATTTGAAGAGAAGTATAAAAT
>JAQICK010000461.1 GCA_027858595.1 Melioribacteraceae bacterium | reverse complement strand
ATTTTATAGAATTACTTAAAAAAGCATCAAATAAATTTTCTAATCTATCGTCGGATTGCAACTGCCATTTCCAAAAATTAAAACCATTAAAAACTATATTACGAGAAGACCCCACTTTGCTCGTAAATAAAAGTGGCGATTCATTTTGTCCAATTCTTGTTCCACTAGTTGCTAAAAGGGAAGAACCAATTTTCGTGTCTATTCTGGAGCTATTCATTTTAATAGGAGCGAGATTGCTCCAATAGGATAAATTTTTGATTATGCCATTTCCGCCAGAAATAATTTTAGGTTGTACTAGAGAATAACCCGGTAAAATAGATTTAATATTGAACGGTAATAATTTATCAAAAGTATTAAGTTTCTTATAATCAGTCAATTCAGATAATATTAAAAAATATGGGGTGTTTTTCAAATTGATATTATCGGATACAGTTTTTAAAAGATTTGTTGGAGTTTTGGAAGTAGGGAAATCAAGCATAAATATAACATCGGCACTATCAATTTTACTGGAAAATTTATTATCAAGAAATTTACTCTCAGCAATTTGGACAATTTTATTAAGTTTTATTTTGTCATTTCGTACCAATGATTGGCTCATGAATGATAAATCAGCCGATGGAGCTCCAGCTATAATAATTACATTAGTTTTATCATTTAAAACATCTATTACAAATGGATATTTATTGTTAGCGTAAGTTTCTTCTTCATTTAATTGTGAAACAGTTAGTCTTAAATTCTGTTTGCCAATTTCAGTTGGTTTGTAGAAAAAGCTAATATTGTTTACCCCAGAGTCATGAAGCTTAATTTGCTTTTGCTCAACGACTCCTGATGTGTTTATCAACGAAATAATTACATTTTTATTTCCAAAATTTTGGTTGGATATAATCCCAGTTATTTCCGTTGTGTTATTTAGATAAATTAATTTGTTGAATTCAACTTTTTTAATTTCAATATCAAACGGTTTTGTTGTATCGCCTATTGCTATTGTAAATACTGGGATATTTAATTTTTCTATTTCGATAGTTGAGTTCGAACCGTCTGTGATAATTCCATCTGATAGAATTGTTATTGTGGCAATATTTTCTTTTTGTTCTTGAACAAAAGGAGCAAGCTTCTCATAATTTGTTATTGGGTCTTGAAAGTTTAAAGCAATTTCTTTTTTAGAATTTACCAATTCTGGCTCTTTTCCAAAAGTTGCAATTTGAATATTACTACTAACCATATTCTTATAATCAATTATGAAATTATTAATTTTATTGCTTCTGTTAGTGCTATCTTTATTTACAATTGAAGAGGAATTGTCAATTAGTAAAATATTTATTGGCTCATTTTTTTGAAGATAACTCAGATTTAATGCTGGTTCAAATAGAATTGCGATTACTAAAAATAAAGCAAGTGATCGTAGACCAATTAAAATTGATTTCACAAATGTTGAGGTTTTGGGTATAGTGTAGCGATAAATAAAGTACGAATATCCAAGACTAAGAATTAAAAGAATAATTAGAATTGAGGAATTAGTTGTAATCGTAAAGTCAATGTTTTCTAATGTCATAATTTAATAAGCTGAAGAAGATTATCTTTAGAGCTTCTGAAAAATAAAGCACTTGTCATTTCTTCCAAGGAAATTCTCTGTAAGAGTCATACTGACCTTTGGAAGAACCCGTTCTTGTTTATGAGAAATAACAATATAAAAAAAATATTTTGTAGTAACTCTTTTATTTGATTGAATCTAATTCCCAATTTTTCATAGTTTCTAGCATTGTAAAATCAGTTAAATCAAAATGAACGGGAGTTATAGATACATATCCATTTTTCAAAGCTATTACATCCCTGTCATTCTCTATATCTTGATAATCCATTTTGCCTGTTAACCAATAATATTTTTCACCATATGGGTCTATGCGTTCTTCGTAGAAATCGTCCCATCTAGTTTCTCCTTGTCGTGTTACAGAAATACCAGCAATTTCTTCTTCAGGAAGATCTGGAACATTTACATTTAAGAGAGTTCCGGTTCTAAGTTTTTTTTCGCAAATGAACTTTGCTAATTTCTTTGCTAATTTTGCAGCATATTCATAATGTTTTGGAGTGTGGGAGTCAACCGAAATTGCCATTGCCGGAACATCCATTATTGCAGCTTCTCTTGCTGCTGAAACAGTTCCAGAATAAATTACATTAATTGCTGCATTAGAGCCATTGTTAATACCAGAAATTACTAAATCGGGTTTCTCTTCAAGAATATTTTTTATGCCAATTTTCACACAGTCTGCTGGAGTTCCGTTAATTGCATATCCAAAAAATTTATTATCAACAAAGTGTTCTTTTACTCTAAGAGGATTTTTCATTGTTATCGAATGACCAGCTGCACTTTGTTCTGTTGCTGGAGCAATTACTACAACATCTCCAACCTTTCTAAGTTCTTCAACCAACAAATTAATTCCAACAGAACCTATGCCATCATCATTACTAACTAAAATTTTCAAATTATATCCACTTTGATTTATTTTATAAAAGCAAATATAATCAAATTATGAGAAAAAATTTTTCAAGATAAGTTGGTAAATATTTTCTTGGAAAAGGTTATTAATTTGTAGAAAGAAAAATTTCTTCCCACCAATCATCCAAAGCAGATTGGTCAAGAATTAATATTTTTTCTTTGCTTGTAGTTTGAGGAATTGGGGCAAGATTATTCAATTTTTCAATAATCAGTTCACGATATTCTGGAGTTACACTCGGCAAAAGAAAGTGCAATGTAAAAGCTTCTTTTAAAGTTGAAATTTTAATGATTTTCGTAAGAAGAACATCGTTGAACGAAAGGGAATATGATTTAATTAAATTTCTAAAATAGGTTGATGAATTTTTATTAATTGGAATAGATGTTTTCTTTTCATCATAAATTATAACTTCGTAGTTGGCAGGAATGTTCCAGTTAAAATCCTTTAGACTAAAAATTATAAAATTAGATAAAACATATATTTTGAGATTATTGGTTTCTGTAATGAGTGTAAATTTTGAGTTTACACTTTTAATGTTGAAATTATTATAAAATGTTTCGAACAGTACATTACTTACACTAGGAGAAAATGTAAGTTTTCCAGAATAGAATGTTATTGAATTTAAAGATTGAGTTCCAGTTTTAATTAGACAGCCCGGGCGGAGATTTAAATGGCGGTCTGGGTTTTTAAGACACCATGCACTATATTTC
>JAQICK010000123.1 GCA_027858595.1 Melioribacteraceae bacterium | reverse complement strand
ATATTTTTCGGTGAAGAGACCAAACCATTAAATTTAATTCTTGATGAGGGTGGAGATTTAACAAACATGGTTCTTGATAGATATCCAGAACTTGCAAAAAATGTTAAAGGCCTTTCTGAAGAAACAACAACTGGAGTTCACAGATTATATGATAGAGTTGAGAATGGTACACTTCCAATACCAGCAATAAATGTTAATGACTCTGTAACAAAATCTAAATTTGACAACAAATACGGATGTCGTGAATCATTGGTTGATGCATTACGCAGAGCAACTGATTTAATGATGGCTGGTAAAGTTGGTCTTGTTGCTGGATATGGTGATGTTGGTAAAGGCTCAGCTCAATCATTACGCAGTGCTGGTGTTAGTGTTATAGTTTCTGAAGTTGATCCAATTTGTGCTTTGCAAGCAGCAATGGAAGGATTTGAAGTAAAGAAATTCTTAAACGCTATTCCAGAAGCAGATATTATTGTAACTACAACTGGAAATAAAGACATTGTAACAGAATCAGCATTTAGAAAACTAAAAGATAAAGCTGTTGTTTGTAACATTGGTCACTTCGATAATGAAATAGACATGGCTTGGTTGAATAATAATTATGGCGACACAAAAGACACAATAAAACCACAAGTTGATATGTACACAATAGAAGGTAAAGAAATTATTCTTTTAGCTGAGGGAAGACTTGTAAATCTTGGTTGCGCAACTGGACATCCATCGTTTGTAATGTCAAACTCATTTACAAATCAAGTGTTAGCACAGCTAGAACTTTGGTTACATCCAGAAAGATATGAAAATAAAGTTTATATGTTACCTAAACACTTGGATGAAAAAGTTGCAATGTTACACTTAGCAAAAATAGGTGTTGAGTTGGATACTTTAACAGAAGAGCAAGCCAAGTACATTGGTGTTACTGTTGATGGTCCTTATAAACCTGAGTATTATAGATATTAAATTCCTTAATAGAGAAATTCATATTTAAACCAGATTTAAAAATAAAATTGAATTATATAAAAAAGTATTAGTTACCACCTCATTCGAGTTTATAGACTCGAACTTAACAGAAATTTTAGTTGGAAAAAGCTTTGATGACAAAGTATATTTACATAATAAGTCAAAAAATGATTGGTGATGGCTAGAAACATCTAAATATAAAAACACAATTGATGCTGTTGCAATTATGACTGAGTGGGATTTATATAAAGAATTATACGATAGCATGAGAAAGCCAGCTCACATTTATGATGGAAGAAATATTTTAAATCAAGCTAAAATTAGAGAAATTGGTTTTAATCAATACAGAATAGGGAAAAGACAAAGATGAACAAAACAGCAGTTGTAACCGGTGGGGCTGGGTTTCTTGGCTCACACTTATGTGAAAAACTAATTGAGAACAATATCAAGGTCATCTGTATTGATAATTTATTAACAGGTAGTTTGGATAACATTGAGCATTTATTTGGAAATGATAATTTTAAATTTATTAAACACGATGTGACAAACTTCATTCATGTTCCTGGTAAGATTGATTATATACTTCATTTTGCTTCTCCCGCGAGTCCAATTGATTATCTTGAATTGCCTATACAGACTTTGAAAGTAAGCTCACTAGGAACACATAATATTCTAGGCTTAGCATTAGAAAAAAAAGCTAGAGTAATTATTGCCTCTACATCTGAGGTTTATGGAGATCCAGAGATACATCCTCAATCTGAAGATTATTGGGGTAATGTAAATCCAATAGGTCCACGAGGGGTTTACGATGAAGCAAAAAGATTCTCGGAAGCCATGACAATGGCTTATCATCGTTATCATGGTGTAGAAACCAGAATAGTTAGAATTTTTAATACTTATGGACCAAGAATGAGATTAAATGATGGGCGTGCATTACCAGCGTTTGTTTCTCAAGCCTTAAAAGGGGAAGACATTACTATTTTTGGTGATGGTTCACAAACACGAAGTTTCTGTTATGTTGATGACTTAGTTGATGGAATTTTTAAATTACTCATGTCAAAAGAAACAAATCCAGTAAATATTGGTAACCCAGAAGAAATAACAATAAAACAATTTGCTGAAGAAGTAAAAAAACTTATTGGCAGCAAAAGTGAAATTGTATACAAAGACTTACCAACCGATGACCCCAAAGTACGTAGGCCAGATATTACACGAGCAAAAACAATTCTTGGATGGGAGCCAAAAGTTAACCGTTCTGAAGGATTAAAAAGGACATTGGAATATTTTAGAAACAAAGTAGAAGGACAATAAAAGTTAAACATTTTTAGTTGAGAATTATCATGAATAAAAACAAAAAACTATACATAGCTGGTCACACTGGAATGGTTGGCTCAGCAATTACCCGTAAATACCAATTGGAAGGTTATACAAATATTGTAACAAGAGACTTCCCCGGGTTTGATTTAACCAATCAAAAAGAAGTTGATGATTTCTTTAAAGTTGAAAAACCAGAACTAGTAATTGTTGCTGCTGCAAAAGTTGGTGGTATTCTTGCAAACAATACTTACCGAGCAGAATTTCTATATGAGAACCTAATGATTGAAGCAAACATTATCCATTCTGCTCATAAATATGGAGTTGAAAAATTATTATTTTTAGGTAGTTCGTGTATTTATCCCAAATTGGCACCTCAACCACTTAAGGAAGAATATTTACTCTCAGATTATTTAGAATACACAAACGAGCCCTATGCAATAGCAAAAATAGCTGGAATTAAACTTTGTGAAAGTTACTACAAACAATATGGTTCTAACTTCTTCTCAATTATGCCTACTAACATGTACGGGCCATTTGATAATTACAATCTTGAAACATCACACGTTCTACCAGCTCTAATTCGTAAAATCCATGAAGCTAAAGAGCAGATTTCAGCGGTCAGCGGTCAGCGGTCAGAAGTTATAGTTTGGGGGACAGGGACTCCGAAACGAGAGTTTTTATACGTTGAGGATCTTGCAGATGCAATATATTATCTTATGGATAAAGTAAATGCAAAAGATTTATATGACAATAATTTAACGCATATAAACGTTGGCACCGGCAAAGATTTAACAATAGCTGAATTAGTTGAAATAATTAAAAAAGTTGTTGGCTTTGAAGGAACAATAAAATACGATACAACAAAACCAGATGGAACATCTAGAAAATTAATGGATGTTACCCGACTTCACAAACTTGGCTGGAAGCATACAACTAGTTTGGAAGATGGTATAAAGAAGGCGTATGAGTGGTATGTTCAAAATGAAGAAAAATTTAAACTATAGCGTTAAGCGTTCAGTTATCAGCGGACAAATAGAGACTAGTTGTGAGTAAAGCGGTAAATAGTTTTAGGGATTTAATAGTTTGGCAGAAAAGTCATCAATTAACACTTGATGTATATAGAACAACGTCTCTATTTCCCAATAGTGAAAAATTTGGAATAGTCTCACAAATGAGGCGAGCTGCATACTCAATATCCGCTAATATTGTTGAAGGACATTCAAGAAAATCACGAAAGGAATTTTTACAATTTCTTAGTATTGCAAAAGGATCACTGGAAGAATTAAAATATTTCATAATATTGAGCAGTGATTTGGATTATATTAATGATGAAACAACAAAGCGATTAGAAGAAATTTCTGAAGAAGTATCAAAAATATTATACGCATTCACAAAATCACTCAAACTTACAAGTTAACAACAACAAAAAGTTTTTTCTGAACGCCTAACGCTGAACACTTTTCTTCACGTTTTTAAGGTTGACAAAATTACAGAATAGAAATTAGGAAAATTATGAGCACAAAACGCGCTTTAATAACCGGCATAACCGGTCAAGACGGTAGCTATCTAACAGAAATACTTTTAGAAAAAGGATACGAAGTACACGGAATGCTGCGCAGAAGTAGTTCTTTTAATACTGGAAGAATAGACCATCTATATAATGATAAAGAAATTATGGATAAAAAATTATTTCTTCATTATGGTGATTTGGTTGATACAAGTAGTATACACAGACTTCTTGAAAAAATTGGCCCAGATGAAATATACAACCTTGCAGCTCAGAGCCATGTAAAAGTATCTTTTGACATTCCCGACTACACAGCTCAAGTTGATGCGCTTGGTACACTTCGCTTTCTTGATGCAATACGTGAAACTGGTCTTGAGAAACAAACAAAATTCTATCAAGCATCTACTTCTGAGCTTTATGGAAAAGTGCAAGAAGTGCCGCAAAGTGAAACAACTCCATTTTATCCACGCTCTCCTTATGGTGTTGCAAAGCTATATGGTTTTTGGATTGTAAAAAATTACCGCGAAGCTTACAACCTATTTGCAAGTAATGGTATTCTCTTTAATCACGAGTCAGAAAGAAGAGGCGAAATATTTGTAACTCGAAAAATTACAATGGCAGTAGCAAAAATAGTAAAAGGTTTGCAAGATAAATTGGTTCTTGGGAACCTTGCCTCTAAACGTGATTGGGGCTACGCACCAGAGTATTGCGAAGGCATGTGGCGTATTCTACAACACGATGTTGCAGATGATTTTGTTCTCGCAACCGGCAAAACTCACACAATTCGTGAATTTGTTGAACTCTCTTTTGCTGAACTAGGCATCACAATTGAATGGCAAGGCGAAGGGGTTAACGAAAAAGGAATTATTAAATCAGTAAACAAAGATAAACTGGAAAGTTTATTAGCGAACAGCATCCAGCTTTCAGAAAAAAATCAGAAACTGAACGCTGAACACTTAACGCTTAACGCTGAAGTTGTGACCGTTTCTCCTAAATACTTCCGCCCTACTGAGGTTGAATTACTTATAGGAAACCCTGCCAAAGCAAAAAACGAATTGGGCTGGGAAGCGAAAACAAATTTGGACAAATTAGTTAAAATTATGATCGAATCAGACTTAAAAGAAAGTAAATTTTAGTTAAAAATTATAGGAAGAAAAGTGCTTAACAACAAATCAATATTAATAACAGGCGGAACAGGCTCTTTTGGGAAAAAATTTACAGAGATAATTTTATCAAGATACCCTGAAGTTGAAAGACTTGTAATTTATTCTAGAGATGAATTAAAACAATTTGATATGTCTCAGAAATTTAATGATAAAGACTATCCACAAATTAGATATTTCATTGGAGATGTACGAGATTATCCAAGGTTCAAACGTGCTTGTGAAGGTATTGATGTAATTATTCACGCTGCTGCATTAAAACAAGTCCCGGCTGCTGAATATAATCCAGATGAGTTTGTTAAAACCAATATAGGTGGTGCGCAAAATGTTATTGATGCTTCCTTAGCAACAAATGTAAAAGTAGTTGTTGCTCTTTCAACAGATAAGGCTGCTGCCCCAATAAATTTATATGGAGCGACAAAACTTGTTTCAGATAAGTTATTTATTGCTGCTAATAATATGAAAGGGCATAGAGATTTAAGATTCTCTGTTGTGAGATATGGAAATGTAATGGGTTCGAGAGGTTCAGTTATCCCATTCTTTATGAATAAAGCAAAAGAAGGAGTTATCCCAATAACGCATAAAGATATGACAAGATTTAATATTTCACTTGAAGATGGAGTTGAAATGGTTTTATGGGCTATTGAACATGCAATAGGTAGTGAATTGTTTGTACCAAAAATTCCATCCTATAAAATTGAAACTATTGCTAAAGCTATTGCACCAAATGCAGTACTTGAAGATGTTGGAATTCGCCCAGGTGAAAAACTTCACGAGGAAATGATAACTATTAGCGATGCTATGAACACAATTGATATTGGAAAGTACTATGCAATATTACCATCTGGAGCAAATAAAAATAAGTACTTAGCCCACTTTGGTGGCAAAGAAGTGCCTGAAGGATTTAGCTATAATTCAGGTGAAAATTCAGAGTGGGTTTCGGTTGAAGAAATGCGAGAACTAATTACAAAATATGTTGACCCTAATTTTGAAGTTTTAATTTAAATAGTGATTAATTTATGAAAAGAATAGCAATAATACCTGCAAGAGGTGGTAGTAAAAGAATAGAACGAAAAAACATAAAACCCTTTTTGGGTCAGCCAATAATTGCATATAGTATTTTGTCTGCAATAAATTCAAATTTATTTAATGAAGTTATGGTATCAACAGATGATGAAGAAATAGCGGATGTTGCTAAAAAATATGGTGCAACTATTCCCTTTTTTAGGTCTATGAAAAATGCAGATGATTTTGCTACCACAGCTGATGTTCTGCTAGAGGTATTACAAGAATATATAAATAGAGGTACTAATTTTGAATTTGCATGTTGTATTTATCCTACAGCTCCCTTTGTAACCAAAGAAAAACTAAAAGATGCATACTATATGATGATAAATAATAACTCAAACGCCATAGTACCTGTTGTAAAATTTAGTTATCCTATACAGAGGGCATTTAAAATAAGTAACAATATATTGGAATATATTTGGCCAGAAAACATAAATAAAAGAAGTCAAGATTTGGAAGAAACATATCATGATGCGGGGCAATTTTATTGGTTTAATGTTAATGAAATGTTTAAGCAGAAAAAATTATCTCTTGATAATTCCATGTCTTTTGAAATATCACCCTTGGAGGTTCAGGATATTGACAATTATTCTGACTGGGAGTTAGCTGAACTAAAATATAATTTTTTAAAAAACAAAAATATACAGAAATGAAAAAGATACTTATTACTGGTTCAAGTGGTATGCTTGGTAAGGATATTTACTCAATATTTGCTAAATCAAATAATTTTAGTGTATATGGTTTAGATAAAATAGCGGATAAAAGAATTCCGAATGAAAATCAGTTTATTGGAGATTTAACTGACGATGAGTTTCTAACTGGAGTTCTAAAAACATGTAAACCAAACATAATAATTCATTGTGCTGCAATTGTTAATCTACAAACATGTGAAACTGATAAAGAGTTAGCTAACTCAGTTCATGTTGAATCAACAAGAGTGATGGCAAATTTTAATTCTATAAAATCTAAACTTATTTACGTTTCAACAGATTCTGTCTTTGATGGGGAGAAAGGTAATTATTTAGAAACAGATGAAACATGCCCACTAAATTATTATGCTAAAAGTAAAATATTGGGAGAAGATGCAGCAAAAATAAATCCAAATCACTTAGTGATAAGAACTAATATTTTTGGCTATAATATTCCATTGAAAAAATCCATAGTTGAATGGGCAATTGAAAATTTTAATCAAGAGAATAAAGTGTCAGGTTTTACAGATATAATTTTTAATGCAATCTACACTAAGCACTTTGCTAAAATATTGTTCAAACTAGTAGAAAATGACATAATAGGGACAATTAATTTAGCATCATCAAATATTATGAGTAAATATTCTTTTTTGAAATACTTTAAATGCATTTATTCGGGAAATTCTGAGCTTATTGAATCATCATTATCTGAAAAAATTAAATTTGATATTCAACGACCCAAAAATACGACACTTAATATATCAAAATTAAAGAACATTACTGACGTTACTACAATTGAAGAAGGAATTAACGAACTTGTTAAAGATTATTTGGAGGAAATAAAATATGAAAACCATTAAAATAGGAAACAAAACAATTGGATTTAATGAAAAACCATATTTTATTGCAGATATTGCAGCAAATCATGATGGAGATTTAAATAGAGCTTATAAATTGATTGAATTAGCTAAAGAATCTGGTGCTGATGCTGCCAAATTTCAAAATTTTAAGGCAAATAAAATAGTAAGTAATAAGGGATTTGATTCTTTAAGTGGAAAATTATCACACCAATCTAGTTGGACAAAATCTGTTGTTGAAGTTTATGATGATGCAAGTATTCCAGATGATTGGACTGTTAAATTAAAAACCAAGTGTGATGAAGTAGGTATTGAGTATTTCACTAGTCCATATGATTTTGAATCTGTTGATTTGGTTGATCAATTTGTAAATGTATATAAAATTGGTTCAGGTGATATAACTTGGCTTGAAATAATTGAATATATTGCAAAAAAGAATAAACCAGTTTTCATTGCTACAGGCGCGTCAAATATGAATGATGTACATAGGGCAATGGATTTGCTTGAAAAACACACAAAGGATATAGTATTAATGCAATGCAATACTAACTATACTGTAAACCCAGAGAATTTTAAATCAATAAATCTTAATGTTTTAAAAAAATATCATAAATATTATTCAAATACAATTTTAGGCCTTTCTGATCATACACCAGGGCATTCAACGGTTCTTGGTGCAATCACTTTAGGTGCAAGAGTAATAGAAAAACATTTTACTGATGATAACAATAGAATTGGTCCTGACCACAAATTTGCAATGAATCCTATAACGTGGAGAAACATGGTTGATTCGTCAGTTGAGCTTTTCAACGCACTGGGGGATGGAATAAAAAGAGTTGAAGAAAATGAAATGCAGAGTGTAATAGTTCAAAGAAGAAGTCTGAGATATGATAAAGATTTAGAAGCAAAAACAATTATTTCTGAAAGAGATATAATTTCATTAAGACCTATTAAAGAAAGTAATATTGAACCTTATAGGATAAATGAAATTATTGGTAGAACTCTTAATAAGAAAGTATTTAAAGATGATGCAATTAGTTTTGAGGATTTCATAAAATGATTAAAGGTAAATTAGTTGGTTTAAGAGCAGTTGAAAGAGAAGATTTGGTTCTTTTAAGAGATTGGAGAAATAATCCAGATTTTAGAAAAAATTTTCGAGAAGTACGTGAGCTTAATATGGCAAACCAAGAAAACTGGTATAATAAAAGTTGTGTTAATAATCCAAACGATTTTATGTTTATTATTGAACGTTTGTCAGATAATAAACCAATAGGCGCATGTGGCTTATTGTATATAAATTGGGTTATCCGTTCGGGTGATTTTTCTTTCTATATCGGTGAAAATAATTCATATATAGACGATGAGGGTTATGCAGAAGATGCTGCTCGATTGCTTATAAATTACGGTTTTAATACACTGAATCTTCATAAGATTTGGATGGAACTTTATGAGTTTGATACAAAAAAGATCAAGTTTTTTACAAATGATTTTAATTTTAAACAAGACGGGCTTTTACGAGACAATTGTTTTGAGGACGGGAAGTACTGCAATTCATTAATCCTCTCACTTATTAATGAATAATAATAATATTATTTATATTTTTGCACATTATAAGAAATTGTAAAGGATAGCTGCAGACATCCCAGTCAAGTTTTGTAGTTAAAGATATTAGTAAAGGAGAGTTTTCTACTTAAGAAAATATGAGATAAGTCAGGTTGTGCATAGGTTACCATATAGAAATTTATAAAATGAAATACAATTAATAAAGGAGCTAAGTAAGCGATTATGAGAACAAAACAATACGGAAAATCAAGCTCAGCTTTACTAAA
>JAQICK010000315.1 GCA_027858595.1 Melioribacteraceae bacterium | reverse complement strand
GAACTTAATAAACAAATAAAGCAGCAAATCATTCAATCAACAAATCAATAAATGATTAAATCAACAAATAGACAAGAGGAAAATATGTCAACACTAATAAAAAACGGACGAATAATTACTTCCGAACAAAACTACATTGGTGATATTTTTATTGAAAATGATAAGATAACACTAATTGGTGAAAATATAGATATGCCTGCCGATACGGTAGTTGATGCAAAAGGTAAATACGTTATTCCTGGTGGAATTGATGTGCACACACATCTGGATATGCCATTCGGGGGAACTACTTCAGCCGATGATTTTTATACCGGAACGCGAGCAGCAGCTTTTGGAGGAACGACATCATTAATTGATTTTGCCATTCAACCAAAGGGTAAAAGTTTTAGAGAAGGGCTTGATATTTGGAAAGCAAAAGCTGAAGGGAAAGCTACTATCGATTACGGTTTTCATATGATTATTACCGATTTACCAGATGAAAGAATAAACGAAATGTCGGATATGGTTAATGAAGGCGTTACTAGTTTCAAAGTATTTTTGGCGTATCCAGATGTTTTAATGGTTGATGATGCAACAATTTTTAAAGCTATGAAACATGCTGCAAAAATTGGTGCTTTAATTTGCATGCATGCCGAAAATGGAATGGTGATAGATGAAATTGTAAAAGAGACAGTTGCTGCTGGTAATTTAAGTCCAGTTTATCATGCACATAGCCGTCCAGCACTTGCAGAAGGGGAAGCAACACACAGAGCAATTGCACTAGCACAAATGGCTGGAGCACCGATTTATATTGTACATTTAACTTGTAATGATGCATTAGAAGAAGTTGCAAATGCTAGAGCTAAAGGACTTCCAGCTTTTGCTGAAACTTGTCCACAATATTTATTTCACTCTATTGATGAAATGGATACTCCAGATTTTGAAGGAGCAAAATTAGTTTTTTCACCACCACTTCGTGAAAAATGGAACCAAGAAAAACTTTGGTCAGGACTAAAACAAAATACTCTTCAAGTAGTAGCAACAGATCATTGTCCATTTAATTTTAAGGGACAAAAGGATTTAGGAATTGATGATTTTACAAAAATTCCAAATGGTGGTCCAAGTATAGAGAACCGCTTACAATTAACTTTCCAAGGTGGCGTAGTTGAAAATCGGATTACATTAAATAAATGGGTTGAATTAAACTCGACTAATCCAGCAAAATTATTTGGAATGTATCCACAAAAAGGCAGTATTTCAGTCGGTTCTGATGCTGACATTGTTATTTGGGACCCCGAAGCTGAATATGTTATCTCAGCTGAAACGCATCACATGAATGTTGATTATTCCATGTACGAAGGGAAAAAAGTTAAAGGAAATGTCGATACCGTTTTATCACGAGGTCAAGTTATTGTTCAGAATAATGAGTTTAAAGGAATCGCAGGAAATGGCAGCTTCATTAAAAGATCTCCGTATGGAAGTGCGTGGGATTAGAGCACTGCAAATCGGAATTATAAATTATTAATTAGGAATTAGAATGAAAATCTAATTCCATTGACTCGGTAAATGTTCTTATCACATAAAAATATTAATCTGGTGTATCATTCCGGTAATCTTTTAGCCGGAATATTGTCCTGATTTGTCATTCCGGCAATTTTTTAGCCGGAATCTTATTCTTTTATATCAGATTCCTCAATATAAAAAATGACATACTACCATTTGATAATGATGCAGTGTATTTAGAAAGGTATCCAATGAATAAATTCTTAAATAGTGGACTGGTTGAAACCGATATTTCTTCAATTGAAGATAGAAGGTTAATTAACAAAGATTTATCACCTACATTCATTTCCGAAAGAACTTGGGGTACGTATAATATTGCTGCACTTTGGGTGGGAATGGGTGTTTGTATTCCGACTTACATGCTTGCCAGCGGACTTATTGCAGGCGGAATGAATTGGTGGCAAGCTTTAATGACAATTGGTTTAGGAAATATAATTGTATTAATTCCAATGTTTTTAAATGCACACGCTGGAACAAAATATGGAATTCCTTTTCCCGTTTTAGCTAGAGCATCTTTCGGTACGGTTGGGTCAAATATACCTGCAATTCTAAGGGCTATTGTTGCATGCGGTTGGTTCGGAATTCAAACGTGGATTGGCGGACAAGCAATTAATTCCCTAATTATAATTATTATTCCAAGTTGGGCTCTCTTTTCTGGGGGACCAGCAGTCGGCTTCATGCTTTTCTGGTTTATGAATGTTTACTTCATTGTTAAGGGAATTAAATCAATAAAATTTTTGGAATCATACGGTGCACCATTTTTATTATTGGTTGGTTTTGGTTTATTGATTTGGGCTTATGTTAACGCTGGTGGATTTGGTCCAATTTTAAACCAACCAAGTAAATTTAATACTGCAGGAGAATTTTGGAAGTTTTTTATTCCATCACTAACCGGAATGGTTGGGTTCTGGGCAACTCTATCCTTAAATATTCCCGATTTTACTCGTTACGCAAAAAGCCAAAAATCACAGGTAATTGGGCAGGCAATTGGGTTGCCTCCATCAATGATAATATTTTCATTTATCGGTATTGCGGTTACTTCCGCAACAGTATTAATTTTTGGTGAAGCTATTTGGAATCCAGTAGTTTTGCTTTCAAAATTTGAGAATCCTTTTGTAATTATCATTGCTTTGGTTTCACTAATAATTGCAACTTTAACAACAAATATAGCAGCAAATGTTGTTTCCCCCGCTAATGATTTTGCGAACCTCTCTCCTAAACATATTACTTTTGTTCGAGGCGGATTGATTACAGCTTTTCTTGGAATAGCAATGATGCCTTGGAAACTTCTATCTGATTATAGTGCTTATATTTTTGGATGGCTTGTTGGATACTCAAGTTTTTTGGGTCCAATTGCGGGAATCTTGATTGCAGATTATTTTATATTCAGAAAACAAGAACTTATTGTTGCTGATTTATATAAGCACAAAGGTGTTTACACTTATAAAAATGGATTTAACCTTAAAGCTGTATACGCATTAGTTGCCGGAGTTGGAATTGCATTAATCGGTCTAATAGTTCCTTCTATTTCATTTTTATACGATTACGCCTGGTTTATCGGCTTTGCTGTTGCATTTTTTGTGTACTTAGGATTGATGAAAGAAAAGACGAGTATATAGTAATTTTTAACTAAAAATTATTATATACTGCTTTAGATTTTTATGTCTTTTTAGCTAAGTTGCTTTTTAGAAATGCATCTTGTAATATTATGGAAGAGTGTAATGTGATTTGATGAGTGTGTTTCTTGGAATTATTAAGATTATTAGAATGAATAAATTGCCGGAATCTTAGAGTGCGAACATTGTATGATAACATTCCTCGTTAAAATAAATAAACACTTATAGTTTATTGTTATTTAATGAGTTACAAGTTGAATACAAATAAATAATTGGTTGTTAGATTACAAAACCTTGTAGTTTTAGCAACCAAGCTGCAACATATTGTTGCAGCTTAGTATAGAGTTATAATGCTAAAAAAGGAATTTGATGGCAAAAATCATCAAACATGACAAAGAAGTTGAATTAAAGAGTTTTGTGGTTGAGTCATTAATGAAATCTGACTCAGCAAACTTTCGAGATGTCGATAGTGCAATAGATTATATCTCTAATTTATTTGATTCTTTGAGCGAAACAATTTCTATTCTTTATAAAAAAAAGATACTCGATATTCGCGACATTAAAAGAATTACCAACAATCAAGAAATAAAACCTATTGACTAATTCTTCTGTTTTATAAAAATGATTTATAATTTCTTGCACTGTGTAGAATTCTGTGAATTAAAATTACTTGTTTTTCAATTGTATAAAAAACAATATAGTTTTTTATTATAAAATAACGATAGCCCAAATTTCTAATTTCTTCATCTCTTGGGATTCTACCGAGCAAAGGGTTTTCTGAAAGTGATTCTAAGTTCTTTTCAATTTTGTCTGCGATTGCAATTGCTGCAACCGGGTTTTCGGATGCAATGAAAGTTACAATTTCAGCAAAGTCTTCTTCCGCTATTTTTAGAAGTCGAATTTGATATTTATCAGTTGACATTTATTGACTTCCTGATATTTGTCATAACTTGCTTTAGTGTTCTGCCTGTATCTCCTTCGACTCTTTGGTTTTGTGCAATAGATAATTTTGCAAGTAGTTCTAATTTTAACTGCATGTTAGAGAAATGAGAGATTGACATAACAACTAAATTTCCTTCTCCATTTTTTGTTATGAATATCGGTTCATTCAAGTTGTGTGCTAATTCAGAAATTTCATTTGATTTATTTCTTAAATCTGAGATTGGTTTAATTATAGGCATAATAATTTTTCCTTTTAGTTATATCAAAACTATATCAATATTATGATAGATGCAAGTTATTTTGAAACGCAATATAACGAATAAGGTTAGATGGTGCGAGCGTTCTTTGCGAGCCACAATCTGAACCGATGGTTGGACAAGCCCGTTAAGTATTAGTTTTTAAGAGTTGTATGAAAACATCTTTTGATTTGGTAGTCTCTTTTTTAAGAAAA
>JAQICK010000293.1 GCA_027858595.1 Melioribacteraceae bacterium | reverse complement strand
AATATAAATTTTATAGTAAGGAAAATAAATGAACATTTTAAGATTAAAAAAAATATGGCATAAAATTTCTTTTTTCCTTTGGGGAACAATAGTCTTTACGCTTTTAGTTTTCTCTGTTTTGTTAATTCCATTTACAAATACAATTTTTGAAGAAAAACTATCAAGTGAAGCAGAAAATATAATTGCCGCTATAAACCCTTCATTAAACTCTTCAATTGTTACAGATGATTATGCCGACTTTCTTGAGTTTACACTTAACTTATTGCCCAAAAATAGATATTATGAATATATGGTACTTACTAAGAAAAATGGATTTTCTATAATTATGACAGGATCTAATTGGAAAATAGACACGCTGAAAGGACACTGGGCAAATAATGAAAAGTTAAATCGCATAGGTATGATGACGAGTAACGAATTTCATGAAGGTGAAGTATTTAATTTTTCTTCAAAGGTTGAATTTCCTGGCATAGATTGGGGGATGATTAATATAGGATTAAACACAATTGAGTATAATGATAATAAAAATAAAATAATGGGCTTTGCAGTTATTCTTGGTTTGGTTACTGCAGTTTTAACCTTACTTTTAGCAATTCTTTTTGGTAAAAGATTAGCACGTCCTATACTTGAACTTACTAATGCATCGCGTGAAGTTGCTAAGGGCAATTATAATGTTAAATGCAATATAAATACTGGTGATGAAATTGAGCTACTTGCTCAGACTTTTAATAACATGACAGAACAGATTGACAATTCTCATGCAATATTAGAAGAAAAAGTAAAAGATAGAACAGAAAACCTTGAAGAAATAAACAAAGCTCTTGAGTCAGAAATAGAAGTAAGAAAAACGGCTGAAGGAAAAGTTCAATCATCTCTTGAGGAGAAAATTACACTTCTACAAGAAATTCATCATAGAGTAACAAATAATCTTCAAATCATTTCTAGTTTGCTCTATTTACAAATATCAAAATCTAATAATGAAGATATTATACAAGTTTTACGCGATAGTCAAAACCGTGTAAAAACAATGGGGTTAGTTCACGAAAAATTATATAAGTCTGAGAATCTTGCAGAAATTGAGTTCGATGAATATATAAGAGACCTTAGCAATTATGTGAGTAATTCCTACGATAAAAAAGAAATTAAAATTATTTATGATTTAGAGAAAAGATATTTGTCAATAAGTAGCTCAGTACCATGTGGACTTATAATTAATGAATTAATATCAAACGTGATGAAGTATGCATTCCCAGATGAAGTAGTTCATTCAAATCCACAATTAAACATTTCATTAAAATTCTCCGATAATAACACCTACACACTCGCTATTAGAGATAATGGAATTGGATTACCTTCAGAATTAGAGATTGAAAATATAGATTCATTAGGTCTTAAATTAGTACAAAATTTAGTAAATCAATTAGATGGAAATTTAGAAATTATTAACACAAATGGGACAGAGTTTGTTATAACATTTAAGGAAATTGAGAACAGGGAGGAAGTGTGAGTTTAACTAAAATATTAGTTGTTGAAGATGAAGTGATTATCCCAATGGAAATTCAGGAAAGGGTAAAAGCTTTAGGTTACGAAGTGGTTGGAACTGCTGATACAATGGATAAAGCCATTGAGCAAGCAAGAACAAAAAAGCCAGACCTATGCCTTATGGATATTATGCTTAAGGGAACTGGAACTGGAATTGACGCAGCAAAAGTAATATATGACGAATTAAATATTCCCATAATATTTATGACCGCATATTCGGATGATGCTACATTAGAAAAAGCTAAAGTTGTTTCTCCATACGGATACATTCTTAAACCACTCGATAAAAATGCTATGCGTATTGCAATTGAAATTGCACTATATAAGCATAGTATGGAATTGAAACTAATTGTTAGCGAAAGAAAATTTAGTGAATTATTTAAGCAGACTAATCTTGCCGTATTTATTTCCGACTCTAAAGGTAAAATTAAAGATGCTAACCCGGCGTTATACAAAATGTTAAAAGTGGATGATATTGATTCTATAAACGGTAATGCCATATACAGTTATTTTGAGAACAAGGAAGTTGGATTTAATGACCTAATTAATGCTGCAAAAAATAAAAACGAAGTCGCTAAATCGGTTGTTAATATTACTACATCAAGCGGTGAATTGAGATATGCAAATGCTATCATTAACTTAGTATCCGATAAAACAGGAAATATTATTCTAGTAGAGGGTTTTCTGGATGATATTACGGAAAGAGTTGCACATGAAAAGTTTTTAGTTAAAGCGAAAGAGGATGCCGAAAAAATGGAAAGTATGAAAGACGATTTTCTTGCAGGAATGTCGCATGAAATAAGAACTCCAGTAAATACAATTTTAAGTTATATATCTCTCTTATCAGAAGAATTTGATGCAAATATGAATGCTGAGTTAGAACTTATTCTTTCTTCTATAAATAATGGAGGGAAAAGATTAATTAGAACAATTGATATGATATTAAATACAGCAGATTTAAATGCAGGTTCTTTTGAGCCATTAAAAAGTGAACTTGATATATTGAGTAATGTAATGAACCCATTATTTAATGAATTTAAAGAACAAGCAAGGAAGAAAAACTTAGAGTTTAACATTATTAATAATGCTACAAATGTTATAATCAGTTCTGATCTATATTCAGTATCTCAAATTTTTTCTAATTTGATTGATAATTCTTTAAAATATACGAACACTGGTAAAATTGATATCATTCTTGAAAACCCTTCTGATAATTTATTGAGTGTAAAGGTAGTTGACACTGGCAAGGGCATTGCGGAAGACTTTTTACCAACCCTATTTTCAGCTTTTACACAAGAAGAGTCTGGTTATAAACGTAGATTTGATGGGACAGGTTTAGGTATGTCATTAGTTAAAAGATACTGTGAGTTAATAGGTGCAGAAATTAAAGTGAAAAGCAAAAAAAATGAAGGAACAACTTTTGACGTAATTTTTAAATTGAATTAAAGGAAATAAAATGAAAAACATTATATACTTATTACTTATGGTTTTGGTTTTTAACAGTTGCACAAAAGATGAAAACCCTATTGAAACTATTGAAGAAACAAACCAACAAATTACAGAGTATTTCAATTACCAAATCGGAAATATTTCTAACTTCAAAAGCATAATTAGCGATAGACAGAACAATACTATATTAGAAGCTGATAGAATTTCTACGGTTGCATCTCAAATGGATATTGAATCGAAAGAATATTTTGTTCTTAATGAACAAATTAATTTTGTAAACTCTACAGCAACCAATGAAATATTTCTTAGCTTCAAAGAATCTACTCTACAACAATTAATAGACACATCTGGTGCTGCTTTGTTAATTCCAGACTCGTTAAAAAGCTCTTTAGTGATTGATTTATCAGAAGCATCTACACTATTTAAATACCCTATTAATGTAGGAGACAATTGGGAAGTTTTTTCTGCTAATATTGTTATGGGAACATATAAAATAAATGTAATTTCTATTACAGCAAATTATGAAGGGAATGAAGAAATAAATTTGGGTTTAAATTATGGAACGGTTAATACTGAAAAAATTACTTATACCATTTTATTAAATTTTCCAGATATGAGTAATCCGTTTTTACCTAACAAACAATATTATTATACCGACATATGGTTTTCAAAAGGATTAGGATTAGTTAAATTTTCTGGATCAAAATTCTTTACTAATTTCTTAGTTGGTGGCGAAATCAACATGAACGATACACTTTATGTAGAAAATCAAATTCTAAATTAAGAAAATGGTTTTGAAAATAATATTTAGTGATGAGTTCTAATTATGAGAGCAAAGAATGCTATCCTTTTT
>JAQICK010000112.1 GCA_027858595.1 Melioribacteraceae bacterium | reverse complement strand
AAATCCGCCTGAGTTACTATTTGAAGATCGCGGCTTTCCTTTTTATAATATACGATTTCTACTAAATTTAAAACGTCAACTATTTTTCCAATTTTTGATTTTTGTGAACGAGCGCCTTTAATTATTCCAGCAACGCGTCCAAATTCCTCTGAATAGAAATTTACAATTTTACTTGAGTCACCAAAATCAAGTTTGTTTAGCACAAATGCTTTAGATTTAACTATCTGCGACATTAGAAATTATATGGTGGTTTATGAACTTGCTTGTCGGTAATAATTGCTGAAATTAATTCATTAGGAGTAACATCAAATGCTGGTGTATATGCGGAATATTCTTCTTTTGTAACCTGCACTCCGCGTATGTAACTCATCTCCTCACTTCCTCGCATTTCTATATCAATTTCTTCCCCACTATTAATAGAAAAATCTATTGTAGATATTGGTGCAGCAATATAGAATGGTATTTTATAAAAATTGCAAAGTATTGCCAAATTGTAAGTCCCAATTTTATTTGCCGTATCTCCATTTTTTGCAATTCTATCTGCCCCAGTAATAACAGCATCTATTTTTCGTTGCTTCATTAAAAATGCTGCTGCCGAATCTGGTAACATTTCAAATGGAATATTCGATTTGGATAACTCAAATGCAGTTAGTCGTGAGCCTTGCAAAAGTGGACGAGTTTCATCAGAATATACAAATTTCACCTTCCCAGTTTCAAAACCTTTTTTTATTACACTAAACGCAGTACCAGAACCTCCAGTAGCAAGCTGTCCCGTATTACAATGAGTTAAAATAACGGAATCTTTTGCAAATAATTCAACTCCGTTTACTCCCATTGCCTCACAACTTTTTATATCTTCATTATGAATTTCAATTGCACTAGTTTTTAATTTTTCATAAATACCATCATAATTATCAACACTCTCAAATACTTTCTTCATTACATCAAGTGCCCAAAATAGATTTACAGCTGTCGGACGAGTTCGTTTTAATCGTTCATAGGCTTTATAAAATTGAGTTTCATAATCATCAGAAATATTCTTCATCGCAACTGTTATTCCGTAAGCTGCTGTAATTCCAATTGCTGGAGCACCACGGACTTCTAATCTTTCAATTGCCACAGCAATACGTTCATATTCATCAGTCTTTATATAAACTTCCTCTAAAGGAAGTTTTGTTTGATTAATGTACACAAAATAATCGTACTCAAATTTTAACGAAAAAAAATCACTCATTTTAATCAACTCTACTCAAATTAATAAATTCCTTAAATCTTCCTTCAATAGTTTCCTTGGAAAGGTTTTCAATTCCTTTTGTGCTGAATTTTTCTACGCAGAATGAAGCAAGTGTGCTACCGTATATCACAGCTTTTTTCATTGTTTCAAAATTTATTTCACTAGCATTTATAAGATGTCCTGTAAAACCGCCTGCAAACGAATCACCCGCACCAGTAGGGTCAAATACTGTTTCTAAAGGAAATGCTGGGGCAGAGAATATTTGTCCTTCTCCAAACAAGAATGCTCCGTGTTCACCTTTTTTAATTATTAAATATTCAGGACCCATAGCCATTACTTTTTTTGCGGCTTTGATTAGATTTCCTTCATCAGCTAACATTTTTGCCTCTGAATCATTTATCACAAGTAGGTTAACTCTTTTAATAACTTTAAGTAAATCTTCTCGAGTTATGTTAATCCATAAATTCATTGTATCACAAACTGAGAATTTCAAATTTGTCATTTGGTCAAGAACTTTTAGCTGTAACGATGGCATTATGTTTCCAAGTAATACATATGGAATTCCCCTCATATCTTCTGGTATTATAGGATCAAATTTTTCGAACACATTAAGATCTGTAAATAAGGTATCTCTCACGTTCATATCATCACGATAAACACAACCATAGCTAAAGGTCTTTTCCCCTTCAACAATATCCAAACCAGAAATATCAATTTTGTGGTTTTTCAGCATTTCAATATTTTGTTCGCCAAAATCCTCACCAACACCACCACTCATTTTAACATCATCAGAAAAATAACTTGATGCAACCGAACAGAATGTTGCTGAGCCACCAAGGGCTTTATCTATTTTGTCAACTGGGGTTTCTACTGAATCGAACGCAACTGAACCAACTACTAATAAACTCATAATTCACTTTCCTTTATTTTAATTAACTTTAATAAACTTTTTTTGTTTGAAAAATATTCTGATATTATTTCAAGTGATTCTCTTTGCCCTGGCCAAGCAAATAATTCTTTTGCTTTCTCATTACTGCACCACAAATATTCAGAATGCTCCACTGACAAAATCACTTCGCAATCTTTACCAACTTCTGCAACAAATACTGGAACCATATTTATTGAATCATCATTAGCAGAATAAAACGAATTTACATTTGGAACATTCCAAAATGATTTAGGGACAAGTGATGTTTCTTCTTTTATTTCTCGTATGGCCGTTTCAAATGCTTTTTCATCTTGTTCTATCGAACCTGTTACCATTTGCCAAACATTAGGATAAATCTCGTTTGGGCCACGTTTCATAATTAGATATTCAATGTCATCATGAATTCTTCTGAAAATATGTGCTTCGATTAATGTTGATTTAATTTTCATAATTATAGATTTTGAGATTCAAGATTTGAGACAGAAGATTATCTTTCTCTTAATCCTATTTATTTTTTCAATTTTTCTTGTATTAGTAATGATAATAGATATACTCTTAAAAAGATTTCTCACCCCAAAAAGGGTTCGAAATGACACCTCAATATTAAATAATTCATGTTCATTTTTAATCTCTTGTCTTGCGTCTAACATCTTTAATCTTACTATCTAAAAATATGCTCTTGCTTCTGTTCTCATATTGTGAACAATTTTGCCAACCCCTTGTTTTCTTCCAAGATAATTTAGAGTAATTTGTAAATTATCGGCAATGCGATAATCAAAATTGACTCTCCAAAAATAGTTTTTTCCTATCACTTTTCCTCGTAACAATTCATAGGGAATTAAATTATTTGTTCCGTTATCTGTTACCTCACTTCGTTCAGCCTCAATGCGCAAACGCCCTTTGTTAGTGAATGAATAGGTAAAACGAATTAATTGTGAATTGCTTGAAATCTCGGTAGGAGTTTCTGGCAATTTATCAGAACTACTTCCAACTCCGATCTTAAATCCAACTTCAATATTTTGAATTGGGCGATATGAAAAATCGGAAGTAAGTTCATTGATCGACAACATTCTTGCTCGTGAACTATTTGCAGTGGTTGATACATTATCAGTTTGATTTATAAAGTCTGTTTGATTTCTAATTTCTTTTACCATTCTAAATCGGATTCGTAAAGAACGTTCAATGAAGTGCCCGTATTCATTACCTGTATTGTATTGAGTTAGCTTTTTATTTTCAACATATCTAAATCGGAACGATAAATCTGGCTTATTCTTAAACAGAAACAAATCTTGCTGGAATGAATTTGCTCCGCGGAGTGTTGTAGAGTCGTTCATTAATACGTTTGGATTGAGCAATAGAACAGAGGCAATATCTTCTTCCTCTGAATATTCATCAATTCTTAGAACTGACTCTGTTGAAACAGGCTTAATCACCTTTGCCCAAAAAGAATTATTTGATTTTAGAAGTTTTGAGAAATTCACTTTCCAACGTGTACTTGTTCTTAAATTTACAACTGGAAACAGTTCTGATGTTGGGACATTCAAGAGGATATAATCACCATCATAAATATCTTGAACAAACTCATCTTCATCTGCAATTCCGTTGTTATTCAAATCACCGAGATATCTATAATTCCCTTCGCCGTATTGAACACGGACAAATACTCTTTCAAGCCTTGCTGTGCTTTGTGTTGATGCTTCGTAGAACAAATCCCCATTAATAAAATTTTTCCAAAAATTAAATTTATTTTGTGAGCGAATAAGAACTGACTTGTTATCCAATAAGCCATTCTCTTTAAAGATATCAGTGTATGTTTTGTTTCGCAATGTAACATCTAGAGTTAGGTTTAATTCCTTGATACCACGATAATTAAGGTTTACACTTTGTTGATTTGAGAAGGACTCCTTCTCCATAATTCCATCAAGCGGAAATGACTCGTCCCTAAGTGAATACTTAGCAGCAAAACTAAATCCGCTGAATTGTGCAATGTTAACAAACGCACCAATCTCTGAGAATTTTCTGCTTTGCTGATTGAGTGAATCACCTGTAGCTGCCCATTCTTTTCTTTCATCAAAAAGGAAATCAAATCCGGGTGTGAAATTACCAAAGCTATAAGAAGCAGAAGCGTTTTGCTTTAACCAGTTACTTCTTAATGAAATATCATTGGTGTTTACATAATCGTAATTATATAGTAGTTTATATTTATTGGAACTCTGAAAGCTCAAATCACCAAAAAATCTATTGGAGCTAAAAGTATCGCCTCGCTTTAAATATCCATAATTAAAATTAGTTTGCAACTCCTCAATTGGCTGAATCAATATTTTTGCCTCTCTCAATGTTTCATCCAGACTTTTACTATCCGTAATATTATATTCTCTACTATATTCAACGGAATTGAACCTATCTAAAGTTGAGAATCTGTCTTGAACAAAACGTTCTCTGTAAGAGAGCCCTATTTCGCCAAGTGATTGTCCAACAATATCAACTTTAGATTTTTGTAGTTCTATTTTAATATTATGTGCTCTCCCAAAATTTTGATTGTTATTAATTTCAGAGTATGTATTTTGGTCGTATATACTTCCAGCAAATTCTGCGTTGATTAATAATTTTTCGTTGGGACGGGCTTCCAAGACAAAATTTCCGACTTGTTTTTTTTGAGGCATTGGAATAAATACAATAGGCATATAATCCCCTTCACCTTTACCAATGAACAAATAATTACCAATACTCACACGGTTGTAGTCGCCTAAACCATTTCCAATAAAATTGAAAGTTGCATTGTACTTTGCACTATCTTCGCCAGGAGAATACTTTAGATAAGCATAATTATCACCAGCAATTAAAGTATCAATTAATAAATAAGTCCCAACTCTTTTACCAATAGAATCAGGTTGAGCCAAGGTAATTCCACTTTTAACTGCTTTGTTTCTATCATTACCAGCCTGCTCTAAAATTTGGATATCACTTTCGCTAAGTGTAATATCAATTGGATTGTTTTTATCATCACTCTCACTGAATGCACTAACATATAGTTTTAACTTATCATTAAAGAAAGATGTTGAAGCATTTCCACCAAAAAGATTTCGCTCAAATTGTCTGTCAGTATATTCAAAATCAACAACAATTCTGCTTGCCGATGTAATAAGTTTATTTATTGTAAATGTAACTTCAGCAAGTGAATAGTCAATCGTGTAATCATTGTTTTCTCCACGTTTTAATTCTTCACCATCAATATATACTCTTTCAGTTCCTGCAATTACAATTATTAAATTTTCGTTGTTAATACCAGAAAGCCTATACGGACCTTGGTTTCCGTCACTTCCGAGAAATTGATTTGTGTTGAACTTTCCTTTACTACCTGCAATAACACCTTTTGCTTTTCTATCTCCAAGAAAAACTTCTCCTTCGAGACCTTGCATTTTACGATTGATTTTCCCAAACTCGCCTACCGAACTTTTCATTTCAAAGTCACCAAATGTTGCGGCTGCATTTGTATGTTTTACTTTAATAAACACTTGGTCAAGTTCTTCAAGGCGTTCTGTTGTGCCTTCTGGTTGAATAGGAATATTTTGATCTGTAAGTGCAGCAACAATTTCTAAATCGCTACTCAACTTGCCTGAGAACTGTAACCGCATACCACTGTTCAGTTTCATATCTTGATTTGTTCCAACAGAAAAACCACGACTAATAGAGCCACTTCGCTTTATCCCTTCTCCAAACATCGATTCCGATGAGAGAGCAAGTTCATATCTAATTACACGAATGCTATCTTGCAATTTGTCGTCGTATCTTACTTCCAGTTTTCTGTGATTGTATTCCTTCTTCAATGGAACATCAATACTGGCGTAGGAAATATAAAGTGTATCAAAAAGTGAATATTGTAAACTATCAGAAAGCGAAATTATTTTTGTAACATAATCAATTGAATAGTCATTTTTATTTAATGGAAACCTTTGAAGTATTATTTTCTCACTATTTGCGACAACATTTGATTCTTCTAGTTTGTAGGAATTATTTAAATTTATGGGATGTTTTTCTTTAACTAAATTTCTATTGGAATTATCCTGAGCAATTAAATTACTCAACAATAAGAGGCTAAATATTAATATGAATAGTTTTTTATTCTTCAAATATTTTTCAAGCTATTGTTAAATCTAGTAACTCAAAAAATAAGACTATTTGACAAGAAATAAAAAGATGAAAATTGGAACTGTTTCTATTTTTATTCCCATCTCAAAGCTTCAATTGGATCTAGGTTCGATGCTTTATACGCGGGATATGTTCCAAATCCTACACCTATTAGAACACAGAGTAAAACTCCAATTGCAACCCAATCGAATGGGACAGTTGCAACTGCGTTTAGTTGTGAGCCAACCAGATTTCCGACAAGAATGCCAAGGACAATTCCTACAAAACCACCAATTAAACAGAGTACTACAGACTCTGTGAGAAATTGCATTAAAATATTTTTCCGTTTTGCACCAACTGCTTTTCTTAAACCAATCTCTTTTGTCCGCTCTGTTACTGATACTAGCATTATATTCATGATACCAATTCCCGCAGCAAGTAGAGCAATGCCTGCAATAACAAACGCTCCTATCCTAACACCCGATGTGATATCGTTAATTTGTTTTAGCACAGATTCATTCGACACAATTTCAAAATCATTATCATAGCCTGGCAAAACTTTTCGGATAGTTCTCATATAGCCTTCTGTAATTTCCATCAAGTCAGCATACTCTTCTTTATCTTCTGCCATTACAGAAATGGACAAACTACGTCTTCTTCCACCATAAAAACTGTTAAAAGTAGTAAGAGGAATTATTGCAAGATTCCCTTGACTCTGACCAAACACGGCTCCCTGCTCTTCGAGGATACCAATAATTGTAAGGCGTTTTCCATCAACTTTTATTTCTTCACCAATTGGATCAATATATTTATTTTTAAAAAGTGTCCGTAATAAATCTGTTCCTAGGATAACAACCTTGCGACCACTTTGATAATCTTGTTTATTAATTGCACGTCCAAACTCTACATTCCAATCTCTTGTAATAAAAGCGTTTGTTGTAATTCCATAAATTCGTACGTTTGGATTTGTTTTTTCATTGCCATATTTAATTACTCTTCCACCACGTCCTGATGTTGCAGCAACAGCTTTAGACTCAACCAGCTTCTCGTCCAAATCGTCGAAATTATCAACAGTAATATTTTTTCTATTTCTATATTTTGCCCAGTCGCCATGCCCACCCATTCTAACAGCAGGCCATTTTTGAACTTGGAATGTATTGCTACCAAGAGATGAAACTCCCTCTTTGATGCTTGTTTGTAGCATTGCTATAATTGTGCTTATAGCAATTATTGAAAAAATTCCTACTATAATACCTAGAATAGTTAACGATGAACGTAGCTTGTTTGCTTTCAGGGAGGTTAGTGCAACTTTGAGTATTTCAATTAATTCCATAAATAGATCTATTTTATTTTTGTTATTAAATTAGAGAATAGTTTGATACCAACTCTGTTAATGTGTTCTATTAAATTTTGTTCAGTTATTCTATTAAAAATTATTAAATCTAATTTATATGGAAAGTTTAACTTATCGTATTCTGTTTGTATGTCAAGAATATTGTGAAGGATTAAACCATCGCCCTCAATTGCAATATCAATATCAGAACCATTTTTAAAATTTCCTTTTGCACGAGAACCAAATAAATATGCTTCTTCAACCATTTTATCTGATTTTATAATAGAGACAATTTCTTCTATTTCTT
>JAQICK010000028.1 GCA_027858595.1 Melioribacteraceae bacterium | reverse complement strand
TAGTACATTCTAAAATATCAAAAGGCAAAAGCAAAAAATCAAATAAGGAACAAATATCAATTCCGAAAAACCAAACTTTCATAAGTTTGTAGTTATATATTTGTCTTTTGGTACTTATTTGTTATTTATTATTTGTCATTTGTTTTTTCTTTTCACTTACTCTTCTATAATCTGTAGGATATACTTTTATAAATTGTTTTAAAGATTCATCCCAATTCTCAAGTAACTTTTTTGCGACACTACTTTTAGTATATTTTTTATGCTTTTCAATCAGTGATTTTAATTCTGTAATATCTTCACCACTTTCTACGGTAAACAATTCAACCATTTCTGGATTGTATAATTTTCTGAAGTTCTCTGACTTATCCCAGACATATGCAATGCCACCACTCATTCCAGCTGCAAAGTTTTTACCAACATCACCAAGCACTACGACTCTTCCACCAGTCATATATTCGCATCCGTGATCTCCAATTCCTTCAACTACAGTATTGGCACCACTATTACGAACTGCAAAACGTTCACCAGCCATTCCACGAATATACATTTCTCCAGCAATTGCCCCGTACAATATTACGTTTCCAACAATAATATTTTCTTCTGGAATAAATGTTGAATTAGCCTGAGGTATAACAATAATCTTTCCGCCCGACAAACCTTTTCCGACATAATCATTAGTATCACCTTCAAGAGTAAAGGTAATACCATGGGCTAAAAATGCCCCGAAACTTTGGCCAGCGGTTCCAATAAAATCTATTTGAATTGTATCATCTGGTAGTCCTTCCATCTTATATTTTTTAGCAATAGCAGAACTAAGCATTGTGCCAACTGTTCTGTGCGTATTATTTATATCAACACTGAATTGCACAGGTTCTTTGTAATCAAGAGCTTTTCGACAAGCTGATACTAGCTTATTATCCAATGCAAATTCAAGCTCATGGTTTTGCTTTTCCGTATGGCGAACCGCTGTATTATGTGGAACATCTGGACGATGTATAACACTTGTCATGTCAAGTCCTTTAGCTTTCCAATGGTTATTTATTTCCGCAGTTTCAAGTAAGTCAACTCGTCCAATCATTTCATCAAAAGTTTTAAAACCAAACTCTGCCATAATTTCACGAACCTCTTCGGCAATAAAATTAAAGAAGTTTATCACGTGCTCTGGCTTACCTTTAAACATTTTTCTTAATTCTGGGTCTTGTGTTGCAATTCCTACAGAGCAAGTATTTAGATGACAATTACGTTGCAACACACATCCCATAGATACAAGTGCAGAAGTTGCAAATCCAAATTCATCAGCTCCAAGTAATGCAGCAATTACAACATCTCTACCAGTTTTAAGTTGTCCGTCTGCTTGGATCCTAACACGCTCTCTAAGATTATTCATTATCAGAACTTGTTGAGTCTCGGCAAGTCCCAATTCTAAAGGGAGTCCAGTGTTTATTATTGATGTCTGTGGCGATGCACCAGTCCCACCATCAAATCCACTAATTAATATATGGTCAGCTTTTCCCTTTGCTACACCAGAAGCAATAGTACCAACACCAACTTCTGATACAAGTTTGACACTAATTTCGGCATCGGGATTTGCATTTTTCAAATCATGAATTAACTGCTTTAAATCTTCAATGGAATAAATATCGTGATGAGGAGGTGGAGAAATTAATCCAACACCTGGAGTAGTTCCACGAGTTTTTGCAATCTCTTCAGATACTTTATGACCAGGCAACTGTCCGCCTTCACCAGGCTTTGCACCTTGTGCCATTTTAATTTGAATTTGATCAGCATTAACAAGGTATTCTATTGATACTCCAAAACGACCTTGTGCAACTTGTTTAATCCTGCTACGCTTCCAATCGCCATTTTTCTCTTTTGAAAAACGACTTTTATTCTCTCCACCTTCGCCAGTATTGGAGAAGCCTCCAATTCTATTCATTGCAACAGCAAGAGTTTCATGAGCTTCTTGTGAAATTGAGCCGTAACTCATTGCACCAGTTGCAAATCTTTTTACAATTTTTATTACAGGTTCAACATCCCAAATATCAATTGGCTTTCTTTTTCTAAATTGTAATAAGCCTCTTATTGATGAAAGATTTTCTCCTTTGCTATTTATTAATTTTGAATACTCTTTAAATTTTGAATAACTACTATTCCTAACAGCCTGTTGCAAAAGTTTAATTGTGTCTGGATTCCACTGGTGATACTCGCCTTTTGCACTCCATTTATAATTGCCACCAGTTTCTAATATACTTCCTCGATTTTTATTTTCTGGATAAGCTACAGCGTGTCTTCGAAGTGTTTCTTCGGTAAGTGTTTTTATTCCAATGCCACCTATACGAGATGGAGTTGCCGTAAAGTATTTCTTAATTAGTTTATTACTTAGACCTACAGCTTCAAAAATTTGTGCAGAACAATAGGATTGAATTGTTGAAATTCCCATTTTAGAAGTTATTTTGAATAATCCTTTTCTAATAGATTTTAGATAATTCTTCTCTGCAACTTTATAATCTTCAACTTGTAGATTACCCTTTTCAAATTCATTATTAATTATTTCAAAAGCTAAATAGGGATTTACTACATTTCCACCATAACCAATAAGAGTAGCAAAGTGATGCATTTCACGAGCTTCACCAGTTTCTACAATTATACTTGCTAATGTACGCGTTCCCCTTCTTGTTAAATAATGATGTAGCCCAGAAGTAGCAAGCAATGAGGGTATTGCAACTTTATCATTTCCAACCCCTTTGTCTGAAAGAATTAAAATAGTATAACCATCTTTCATCGCTTTATTTGCTTCTAGGAATAGAGCTTTTAATCGTTTCTTAATTCCATTAAATCCATCACTCTTATCAAATAAAATTGAAAGCGTTATTGACTTTAACTTATTGTCAGTTATATTTTTTATTAGTTCCAGTTCACTATTTGTAATTACTGGACGAGGTACACTTAACCTCTTTGCCTGCTCTGGAGTTTCTTCTAATAAATTTCCTTCCGCTCCAAGCAAAATTTCTTCTCCCATTACTACTTCCTCTCGGATGGGGTCAATAGGAGGATTTGTAACTTGAGCAAATAACTGTTTGAAATAGTTAAACAGTAATTGTGGTTTTTCACTTAACACTGCTAAAGGTGTATCTGTACCCATTGCACCAGTTGCCTCTACTCCATTTTCTACCATTGGAATAAGAATTGTGCGGATATCCTCATATGTGTATCCAAAAGCTTTTTGCTGTGTTAATATTTCTTCACTATTAAATTTAAATTTATCTTCAACTTTTTTTAGTGATGAAAGTTCAAGCATATTTTCTTTTACCCACTGTGCATAGGGTTTTTGTGTTGTATATTTCTTCTTTAATTCATAGTCTTCAATTATTCTTCCTTCGTGAGTATCAATTATAAATATTTTGCCCGGCTGAAGTCTTCCTTTACTTTCAATATCTTTGTTTTCAACAGGCAATGTTCCAGCTTCGGATGCCATAATAATTCTTCCATCCTTTGTTTTCCAATAACGTGCTGGACGTAATCCATTTCTATCTAAAATTGACCCGATGTAACGACCATCGGTAAATGCCACAGAAGATGGTCCATCCCAAGGTTCCATAAGCGATGAATGATATCTATAAAAATCTTTCTTTGTTTGGTCCATATTTTTATCACCTTCCCATGCTTCAGGAATCAGCATCATTAATGCATGAGGTAGCGATCGTCCACTAATTACAAGTAATTCTAAAGCATTATCAAGTGTTGCAGAATCACTTCTGTTTGGGGCAACAATAGGATAAATACTTTTTAATTTATCGCCAAAAGATTTATTCTTAAATTGGTGCTCGCGTGCATTAAATCTATTAACATTTCCACGTAAAGTATTTATCTCTCCGTTATGAGCAATCATTCTGTAAGGATGAGCAAGCGACCAGGTTGGAAATGTATTTGTACTATAACGTGAGTGAACAAGTGCTATTGCAGATTCAATTTCTGGATTCTGCAAATCAAGAAAGTATTTTCTTAATTGGATTGCCCTCAACTGTCCTTTATATATAAGAATTTTATTGGATAATGAACAAACGTAGAAATAATGTTTTTGTGGAAGTTCAGTTTTATTAATTTTTAGCCAAATCTTTTTTCTTATATAATAGAGATCTTTTTCAAAGTAATCAGGATTTGTATTTTTACCTCTAGCTATTAATGCATGTTTCATTACAGGTTCAACTGATTTTGCAGATTCACCAATTTCACTATTATCTGTTGGAACATCCCTCCAACCCAAAAATTTTTGTCCATCTCGGTTAACTACATGTTCAAACATTGTTTCCATTGTGTGCCTATCTTCTGGCAACCTTGGAAGAAAGACAAGACCTGTTGCGTAATCCCCTTTTTTAGGTAATTCTATATCTCTATACTCACATTCAGCACGCATATATTTATCTGGAATTTGTATTAAAATGCCTGCACCATCACCAGTATTTGGATCAGACCCAGTCGCTCCCCTATGCTCCATATTCTCTAAAACTGTAATTGCATCTGAAACAATTTGATGAGTTGGGCTACCTTTAATATCAACAACAAACCCAACACCACAACTTTCATGTTCTGTGTTAGGATTGTATAACCCAACAGCTTCAGGGAAGAATTTGTTACTCTTCATTAATTTTTCCATAATTTTTATTTAGAATACTTTAATAATTATCTATAAAATATGATTATTTCTTAATTATGCAAGTATTTTTTGAAAACCATCTTAATCACAAAGGTATTTTGG
>JAQICK010000048.1 GCA_027858595.1 Melioribacteraceae bacterium | reverse complement strand
GGCATTTACAGAATCTGTGATTTCCAATTCATTATTTCCACTAACCAATTTAAAACCAAATAATGCTACTTTTTTATTTTTGGAATAGGATTTAATTTTATCAATTATTTTGAAATTCTTTTTTAAAACCAAAGTAATATTCTCATCCTCCGACTTAATTTTTTTTGCGAGTGGTAAAACATAATTATCGTTTTTTGTTTTTATTTCAGTTACTGTGTAATCGCTCACCGCAGCGAGGTGAATAACAATATCGTAATTGTTTTGTGAAAGCAAACGCTCAATTTTAGTGTTTAAATCGTTAAAAGAAACGAATTCAAAAAAACTACAATTTGCTTCTGGTTTTATAGAATCTTTAGCATGCAAAAATGAAACATTGTATCCTTCCGTAATTAAGTAGTCAGCTATTGATGCTCCTGTATTGCCTGTGCTCATATTAGCAATAAAGCGGACGTCGTCAATTTTCTCTTTTGTTCCACCAGATGTTATTAAAACTGAAGTATTCTTCTTTTTTGGTTTAAGTCTCTTTTCTATCTCATCAAAAATTTTATCCGGATCAAGTAACTTCCCAATTCCTTCATCCCCACAAGCAAGATATCCACTATCAGAATCTAAAATTGAAATTCCCCAACTTTTTAAAATCGTTATTGAGTTTTGCGTTGCTGGATGAAGGAACATTTTAGTATTCATAGCAGGAGCAATTAAATAAGGTGTGTTAAAATTGTGAGCTAAAAAAAGAGTATTAACTAAATTATCTCCATTACCAGAAACAAAAGCGTTAATAGTATTTGCAGTTGCTGGAGCCACAACTATGATATCAGCCCATTTCATAAGGCTAATATGACTTAAAGCTTCACGGCGAGCAAACATATCAGTATAAACAGGATTGCCAGTTATTGCTTCAAAAGTTGTTGAGCCAATAAATTTTTCGGCAGATTCAGTCATCACTACTTTTACATCATATCCGCTTTGCACAAGTTTGGAAGCAAGATAAGCAGATTTATAGGCAGCTATTGAACCTGTAATTTTAAGTAGGACTTTATATTTTAACATTGTCTATTAACCTCACGCTTCCTACATGAACAGCCCCAAATCTCCGTCCATCAAATTCTTTTATGTAATCAACTTTAAATCCGTTTTCTATAAGTTCACTTTCTATTTGGGAACAACTTTTATTTGAACTTAATAGCTTTGGGAATATTGTTGCTTTTTCTCTTTCAGCACCGGATAGTCTTATGTTTCTTGAGCTTAAAGCCAAGCCATCTTTTTCTCTTTCAGTTTTAACAGAAACAATTTCAGTGTCGATAAAAAATGCTTCAGCCATTCCTTTAATCAATAAGTATTGTTGGAAGTCTTTTTCGCCAAAGTAAGCAACATTTGCTTTTACAATATTCAATAGCTTCATTACTATAGTTAGCACAGCATCAAAATGTCCTTTACGATATTCACCACATAGCTCGTTGCTAAAATCGTTTTCGGAGACTGTGTAATTATAATTATCTATATATATATCTTCATGATTTGGGAGGAAGAGGAAATCGACTTTTTCTTCGTTGAGTTTTGCTATATCATCATCAATATTTGTTGGATAATTTTCAAAATCTGATTTATCATTAAACTGAGTTGGATTAACAAAAATTGAAACAACTGTAATGTCATTATCTTCTTTCGATTTTCTTATTAACGATAAGTGTCCTTCGTGCAAAGCTCCCATTGTTGGAACAAAGCCAACAGATACATCCGCATAATTGGATGACTCTCTTATTAGCAAAAACTCATCAACAGATTTAATTGGTTTTACCATTTAATAACTCTCCGCTTTGGAGGGGAATACTTGAGACTTAACATCATTATCATAACTATTTAATGCTTCGGTTATTAGCGAAAATCCATCGAGATATTTTTTGAGAAATTTTGGATTAAATTCATTATCCATTCCAAGTAAATCTTGTAAGACCAAAACTTGTCCGGAAGTTTTATTCCCAGCACCAATTCCAATTGTAGGAATATTTATAGATTCGGTTATTTTTTCAGCAAGAGATTCTGGAACTAATTCAAGAACAATGGCAAAAACTCCAGACTGTTCTAAATCCTTTGCCTCTTTAATTAACCTCTCCGAGCTCTTATCTTCTTTCCCTTGTACTTTAAATCCACCAAGTTGATTTATACTTTGGGGTGTTAAACCAATATGCCCCATAACTGGAACTCCAGAATTTACAACATGCGAAATAGCTTTTAAACTATCACCAGCGCCTTCAATTTTCACAGAGTTAGCTCCAGCTTTAATAAGTCTATCAACTGCATTCATTAGCCATTTTTTTCCTTTTCGATGAGCTAGAAATGGTAAGTCTGCAATAATAAATTTATTTTTAATTCCTCTTCTAACAGCAGCAACATGAAATTCCATCATTTCTATATTTGCATTTGTAGTGCTTCCAAATCCGTGCATAACCATTGTAGCACTATCGCCAACAAGAATTGCATCAATATTAGATTGATCTATTATTTTAGCACTCCAATAATCATAGCAAGTAACAACTGAAATTTTACTATTACTATCTTGCATCTTTTTAAATTGATCTATGTTTGTCATCTTCTATCCAAGTTAATTTAACTTAAATTATTAGATGATTGAAAAACTGTTGAGCCTATAACTGCGACAATTGAATTGTGCAAAAGGTACCTGTTGTTTCAATCAAGTCCTAAATGAAGTTCATCCATTTCAACTAGTAACCCTCTGATTACAGATAAGTTCTAGTAATTTAGATTTACAATGTAAATTTAGTAAAAATAGTAGTTTTGCAAAACCCTAAATGTGATAAAAAACTAGCAACGCAAATAAATTTTCTATTCCGATAATATTTTGCAACAAATATTCATTTAAAGAGTCTTAATAGATGTTGATTAAAAAAACAAGAATAGCATGCAAAAAATAAACTATCCCACTTTTATTCTCGTTACATTATTCGCGGTTTCGATTTTGGCTAACCAATCTAGTGACAAAAAAGTTAAAGCATATCGAATTGAAACACCATTAATTATAGATGGCGTTCTAGATGAGACCATGTACAGCAATACTCCAATAGATGATTTTACACAAAAAAATCCAGATGAAGGGAAGCCAGCAACTGAATTAACGAACGTTTGGGTGGGATATGATGATGAATACATTTATTTCTCGGCAAAATTATCCGATTCGGAACCTGAGTTAATAGACCAAATGTTAGTTAGGCGAGATAATTTTTCAAGTTCCGATTGGTTTATTGTTGGGATTGATCCATTTTTTGATAAACGAACTGGATTTATGTTTGCTGTTAATGCAGGAGGCTCTGTTGCAGACGCAACAGTTTCTAATGATACCAGAATTGATGAATCGTGGGATGGCGTGTGGGAATCGAAAGTGCTAGTTGATACTAACGGTTGGAATGTTGAAATGAAAATTCCTTTCTCCCAGCTTCGCTTTAGTGAAGGTGAGGTTATGGAATGGGGAATTAATTTTGAACGTGATATAAAAAGAAAAAATGAGGAATCATATTTTGAAATGGTTCCAAAAGACGAAAATGGATACGCTTCACGTATGGCTACTTTAGTGGGCTTACAAGGCGTAAAAATGAAACAGAGAATAGAATTTCTTCCATATCTTGTTCAAAAGGCTCAGTTTTTACAACACGAAGATGGCAATCCATTTTATAAAGGAAATCAATTTCAAACATCGGTTGGTGGTGATTTCAAAATAGGAGTAGGAAGTAATTTAAGTTTTGATGGTACAATAAATCCAGATTTTGGTCAAGTGGAAGTTGACCCTGCTGTAGTAAATTTAAGTGCTTTCGAAACATTTTATCAGGAAAAGAGACCTTTCTTTATTGAAGGATCTAGCATTTTTAATTTTGGTCGTGGAGGTGCAAATAATAATTGGGGCTTTAATTTTGGAACACCTGAACTTTTTTATTCAAGGAGAATTGGACGCTCTCCTCAAGTTTGGTCTGATAGTGATTATGATTATATGGATAGACCAGGGGATACAAGAATTCTTGGGGCAGCTAAATTTACTGGGAAAATTAATGATTCTTGGTCAGTGGGCACAATAAGTTCTGTTACTGAAAGAACATACCAAACTCTTCAGTTGGGGGGAAATCAGTTTGAGGAAGAGATTGAACCTTTAACACATTATGGAGTGTTTAGAACTAACAAACAATTTAGCGATAACAAGCAAGCACTTGGAGTAATTTTTACGTCCGTTAACAGAGATGTTAGTAATCCTAATGTTAAAAACCAATTGGTAAACGAAGCCTATTCTTTTGGAACTGATGGCTGGACTTTTTTAGATGAAGATGAAACCTATGTAGTTACCGGCTCTGTAGTTGGTTCGTATATTAGTGGTTCAAAGGAATCAATTACTTCTAAGCAAGAAGAGCCTTACCGTTACGCACAAAGACCTGATGCAACTTATAATATTCTTGATACAAATTTAACATCTCTCTCTGGATGGTATTCAAGAATTATGTTAAACAAACAAAAAGGGAACTTTTATATTAATGCTGCCCTTGGTGCAGCGTCTCCTAATTTTGATCACAACGATATTGGTTTTCAATGGAATGCAGATAAAATAAATGGGCATCTTGTTCTTGGTTATAATTGGTATGAAGCTGATGGAATATTTCGCCGTAAAACAATTTATGCAGCTCATTTTGAATCATACGACTTTGAAGGGGATATACTCAATAATGGATTTATGGTATTCTCCCACTTCGAATTTGAGAACTATTTCAATATAGGATTTGATGTGGGATATTTCCCAGGTTCTTTTTCAAAAACCAATACTCGCGGTGGTCCCAAAACCCTTAATCCATCAAGCTGTTTTTTTGAAATTGATGGGTACACAGATAGACGGGAAGATTATGTAATTCAGTACAATGCTGAAATCGGTAGTGATGAACTTGGTGGAGATGCATATAGTTTTGGAATTGATTTTCAGTGGAAACCATCACCACAAATAGATTTTAGCATTGGGCCAGAATTTAGTAATAATTTATCAATGTTGCAGTGGGTTACAGCTGTTGAAGATGTAAACGCAACTAATACATATGGTAGTCGATATGTTTTTGGAGAAATGAACCAGAAAACTATTTCGGCAAATATTAGATTAAACTGGACTTTTACACCTAAGCTAAGTTTACAACTTTTTGTTCAGCCTCTTATTTCTGTTGGCAATTATGCTAATTTTAAGAAATTAGAAAGACCAAGAGCTCTAGATTATGACTACTATGGCGATAACGGTTCAACAATAACTTACGATTCGGATAATAGCGAATATACTGTTGACCCTGATGGAAGTGGAGAGTCAAATTTTACTTTTGAAAATCCAGATTTTAACTTCAAGTCCTTTCGAGCAAATTTAGTTTTTAGATACGAGGTACTGCCTGGTTCAATTCTTTATTTTGTTTGGACAAATGATAGATCAAATTATGAAAACCAAGGAAAGTTTGATGTCGCAAACGATTTTGCAAATCTTTGGGAAGCTGAAACAGACAATGTGTTTTTGTTAAAATTTACTTATTGGATCGATATTTAGATAAAAGTGGCTGAGTTCTATTAATGTCTGCATTATTGTTTTTTAGCAATCACTCAGATTGATTAGAGAGTAAAAGTTATTGTGTTACTAGAACTTAGCCGTAAAAGGTGTTTTAGATAAAACAACAAGTAGCTATTTTGCGACAAAATTTTTACTCAATTCCCCATTCAATTATTTCAAGACGTACTTCTTGAATTCCAGTTTTGTCCATCCCTAATTGAATTGCTGCACCTAAAGATAAATCTATAATCCGCCCTTCTACAAATGGCCCTCTGTCATTTATCCTAATAATTATTGTTTTATTATTTTTAAGGTTAACTACACGAATCATAGTATTAAAAGGATACGTGCGATGTGCAGCGGTTAATTCATACAT
>JAQICK010000194.1 GCA_027858595.1 Melioribacteraceae bacterium | reverse complement strand
GCCTGCAGACAGAAACAACGAAGTAACTGATGAAATTTTAGACAACCCTGATATTTCAATTGTTTTTGATGAAGCAGAAAATAGATTACATACAGCAAAATCTATTCTGTCTTTAACTATGTAATTTCTGCTATTAATACAAACGCCAATCTTGGCGTTTGTATTAATAATTTTTTTATTCAATTAGATATAAGAATTAAAGCTCTAGACCTATAAGGTCATCTAACGCATTTTTTATATTTTTATACAAAAAAACAAATCCTTTTTTTGATATTTTTTCCGACGATACCATGCTTCCTTCCAGTACTATTTTTGACATTTCGCCTAATAGAATTTTTAGCATAAATGAAGGAACCTTTGGTAAAAATAGCGGTCTATTCAATTGTTTTGCTATTTCAATTGTCAATTCTTTGTTGGTTATGTTTACAGGAGCAACTGCATTATAAGCACCATTCATTTGGTAATCCTCGATGGCTTTAATATAAATATTACATAAATCATCAATGTGTATCCATGGTACAATTTGTTTTCCGCTTCCAAGTGGTGACCCAATATATATTTTTATTGGCATCATCATTTTGGATAAAGCTCCTATTCCTTTGTTGAATACTACTCCAGTTCTTATTTTAATAGTTCTTATGCCTAAAGTTTCAAATAAGTTACTCTCCTCTTCCCATTTGCGACATACTGTTCCAAGAAAATCATTTGAGGGAATATCATTTTCAGAATATATTTTTTCACTGGTTTGCATTCCATAGTATCCAACTGCAGACGCAGTAATAAAGGCATCCAAACTTTTATTTAATAGTTTTACTTTTTCAAATAGTAATTTATTACTATCAACTCGGCTTCTTAATATTTCATTTTTCCTTTTAGAACACCACCTTTTCTCTCCAATATTTGCTCCGGACAAATTGATTATATAGTCAGCAGTTCTAATAGCCTCTTCATCAATTTCCCCTTTTTCAACATCCCACAAGTAGGTTTGAATTTTATCAAAATAAATTTTTCTTCTACTTAAAATTGAGACACGATAACCTTTTTCAATTAATCTTTCACCAAGATAAATTCCAATTTGACCAGAACCACCAGCAATTAGTATCGTTTTCATATTTCTTTTTCCTACTCTTGCAAAGACATTTCAAATTTATTTAACTCATACCCTTGTTTTTCAAGTATTGCAAAAATCTTAGATTCCGTTTCATCATCTATTGATTTAGTTCTGCTTAATATCCATCCATATTTCCTCTCTGGATGACCAACAATAGCCCACTCATAATTTTCATCGAGACCAATTACCCAGTATGCACCCCAGAATGGACGCCAACCCAAAAAGGAAACAAAGCTTACTTCTAATTTTGCATTTGATAAAGTATCAGTAATTATAGCAACTCCTTCGGCTTCATCAATTTCACCATCATCTTCAATGCACTTATTTACTACCTTTAATGTCCCATCGGAGTTAATGGAATAAGTTGCAGTAGTATTTTTAGCACAATCACTTTGGAATCTATTAGGTATTTTTGCAATTTCGTACCAAGTTCCAATATATTTTTCAAGATTAACCGAATCGACAACTTTTGGCTCTGCAACTTTGTTATTCTGTGCGAAAATTTGCATAGCCAAAATTAAAAACATAACTATTAGCTTTTTCATTTAATATCCTTTTAAAATTCTATACTTATGCCTATTGATGGCAAAATTCCAAATTCTTCCTGACCAACAACTTTGTTTTCGTTGTAGTCCCATCTATAACCATTTAAATTTTTTCTGTTGTAAACATTTTGAATGTCAATATAAGTAATCAATGTTACCCCACCAAAATCCCATATTTTATCAACACGAACATCAAGACTATGAGAAACTGGTAGTTGTTCTGCTAAATATTCGCTGACAAGTTGAGTTCCATTTTGGTAAATAGGTGTATATGGAAATCCAGAGGCAAATCTAAATTTGGCAGAAAAAATCCAATCAGAGCCTAATAAATATCCACCCGATAAATTTAAAATCCAATTTTGATTATATTGACCAACTCTATCAACATTATCGATAGCCTTGAATCTTGTTTCGCTGTATGTTAAACTTACAATTCCATAAACCTGAATATCGGAAGCCTTCTGCTGTACTGAGATTTCAATACCACGTGAAAATCCTGTTCCACTACTCGATAATTCTTCTAATCCAAAAGAAGAATAATTATCCTCAGCACCTCCAAAACCTGATCCAGAATTTGCAAGCACTAAATAGTCGCGTAATTCACTAGCAGCGTATTTGTTATAATTTTTATAAAAGAGTTCTAACTTAAAACGTGTTGAGGGCGTAAACAAATGATCTGCACCAAAAATATACTGCTCAACTCGAATTGGTTCCAACTTGTCATTCCCCGGATAAACAAGCCAAATATATGATGGAGATTGACGATAAATTCCAGCACTAAAGTTTAATGAAACTACTGACGAAGCAACATATTTAAAAGATGCTCGTGGACTTACAGTAAACTTAGTGTTAAGCGGATTGAAATATTCGCCTCGCAAACCAGCATTAATTACAAATCTATCAAACAACGTTGTGTTATAAAGGAAAAATGCATTTGCTTTGTGAAAATAATTATCGTTATTTACATACCTTAGCAGGAGCGTATCTCCAAAAGATGTTTCAAAATCATTAGTGAAAAGAATTTCATTTTTACTTCTTATTAAGCTATAACCTGCACCGACATTTATTTCAGAACTTTTACCAACCTTTAACACCAAATCAGCGGTTAAATCATTTGTTGCTTCTTTAGAGTTATTTAAAAATATTGGATTTAGTAAGCTATCTTTTTGAAAACTATCGTATGCAATATAATTTCTACCAAATCTAACATTGAAAAATCCTTTTTTCATAAGGTGTCTATAAGACACTCCCAATGTATACTGCTTTTGACTGCTAGCAAGAATTCTTGCATTGTCAACTTGGTCTTCCATTGTATTATTATTAAAATTTATATCATCCAGAACGCCAACAAAAAGCACAGAGAGTTTGTTACTATTATCAATTCTGTAATTATACTTAAAAAGCATATCGTAGTATTGTGGAACAAACGAAAATCCGAATGCATTAAAGAGAAAATCAAGATAACTTCTTCGGACTGAGAATATAAAATCGTCATTAGCGGTTATTGGACCCTCTATATTGAAACCAAATTGGGAAGCAGAAATTAATGCTTTTCCACCAATCCTATCTTTTCGTCCTTCTCTTAAATCAACTCCAAGAACAGAGGATAATTTATCACCATACTTTACAGAAAAACCGCCTGTTGAAAACGTTGACTTATCAATAAAATCTAAGTCGATATAACTATTTGTTCCGCCTGTTGCTCCTTGTGTAGCAAAGTGATTAATATTAGGAACTACAAATCCATCAACTAAATACAAGTTTTCTGATGGTGCACCTCCCCTAACTACCAAATCATTTCTTCCGCCGGATTGTTTTGCAACTCCAGGGATTACAGATAGTGCTCGAACAACATCTTCAAAACCACCTGGCGTTCTTCTAATTTCCTCGTTGCTAAAACTAGTTACGCTTAAGGGTTCTGTAATAATTTGGTTATAATAACCAGCGGTTACCGTTACGCCTTCAATATTAATTGTTGATTCTGCTAACTCAAATTTAACTTGTTTTGGTCTTGCAGAAGAAACAACAATATCAGATTTTGATGATTCGGTATAACCAATATAGCTTGCTGTTAAACTATATGTACCTGGGCTAAGATTTTCAATTCTAAAATTACCATCAATGTCTGATGCTGCTCCAATGGTTGTTCCAACAACAATAAGGTTTACTCCTATTAGAGGTTGTTTTGTTGTTTTATCAACAATATTTCCAGCGATAATTCCATTTGACTGTGCAAACAAGGATAGAGTAAATATTTGTAAAAGTATTATATGTTTTATGAAATTTTTCATTTGTCTAAGTTATATCCATTTTTTTTAGTTTTATCTTGACAATTATAGCGATTTGTCTATGCTTTGTCAAGTATTTTTGACAATTATCTTGACATTTATTAGACAGTTCTTATATTTGTAATATGAAAAATAAATATAATATCAAAGCAGTCTGTAAAATAACAGGAATTAGTGAGCATACAATTCGTGCTTGGGAACGACGTTATTCCTCCGTAACACCTGAAAGAACTGAGACAAACAGAAGAGTCTATTCCGAAAATGATATTGAAAAATTGTCGTTACTCTTCGAAGCAGTAAAAAATGGATACACAATCAGTAATATTTCAGACCACACTACAAGCAAGCTAAGATTGCTTCTAAACAAAATTGTAGAACCTTCCAAGAACCAAGAAATAATTGCTAACCAATATTTCCAAAATTTAATAGTTGAAAGCATTTCTCTAATTTCCAAATTCAAAAGAAATGAGTTTGAAAAGCTTTTATTACAAATATCAGTTGATTATTCAAAGCATCAAATGCTTATTGAGTTTATTATTCCATTATTAGATAAAATTGGAGTTCTTTGGGAAACAGGTAAAATAAGAGTAATTCACGAACATTTTGCAGTTTCGGTTCTAAGAACTTTTCTTGGAAATCTAATAGAGTCAAATCCAAACCATGAAAACGCTCCTAAAATAATAACTACTACTCTAGAAGGTTTTACACACGAACTTGGGGCTCTAATAGCTGCTCTATATGCTATGGATTTTGGATGGGAGCCAATATTTCTTGGAGCAAACCTTCCTCCAGAAGAAATTACTGCAGCGGTAAATGAAAATAATGCAAAAGCTGTTCTGCTTAGTTTAGTATATCCTGGAGATGATCCTCACGCTGGAAATCAGTTGCGAAAACTTCGAAAATATTTAGGAAATGCATTTCCAATAATATTAACGGGATATTCAGCAAAGTCT
>JAQICK010000031.1 GCA_027858595.1 Melioribacteraceae bacterium | reverse complement strand
CAAAAGGGCTTGTTATTTCAAGAGACATAATAGATTTTATTTCTCTAGATGAAACAACTCATTTGTGCGTATTTACAGAGCCTGATGTTCCTTGTGCCAATTTGGTAAATTCAGTTGCCGCTTATAATGGGAGAAGACACTATAAAATCTATTCTATTAAAAATGCTGAAATTGCTCTTGCAAATTTTGTTTCTAAAACCACAAAGTTTTTCCCAGAAGATTACTCCCTAATAATTTATATTGGAAAAGAATATAGCAAACTAATCTTTTTAGAAGGACAAAATCTTAACCACATAGGTGCAACTCTAGATATTGGAATCCAAAATCTTCACACTTATGATGTTTATTTTTCCAAAATTTTGCTCGAAATGGAAAACGGTGGCATTCCCCGCCTTGATAATATTGTAATTTGTGGAGATGACCGTTCTGAAAATCTTGTTCTTTCTTTTTACGGAACGTTTCCAGAAGCAAATGTTTCAGAATTACAGTTTAACATGTTTGATTCTCCAAATTTATCTGAAGAGGATAGTGTGGAAGTTTCATCCTATTCAATTCCTATTGCTGCAGCATATGAGTATTATGCAGAAGCAGATAAAGAGTTATCAGGAATTAATCTTCTTCCAAAATACATTTTTGAAACTCAACGATTTTTACAGTTCGGGTGGCATAGCTTTGCAATTCTTCCTTTATTATTTATTGCAGCTTTCTATTTTACATTCAGCATACTTTCTAATTATCAAGAAGTTTCTGAATTAGACAATAAAATTCATAATTTGGAGCAACTGGCAGTTCAAAATCAAAATATTATTGACCAAATGGACCCATTATCTGCAAGAATTGCCGGTTTTGATAACACCCAATCAATTCTAGATTCTGCTATGAGTGGAACAGAAGTTTGGGGTAAAACCCTAGAAAAAGTATCAAATTTTGTTGAGAGAAGAAGAAATTTTTGGGTATCCCATTTAGAAACTAGAAATAACACAAATGTATTAATTAAAGGTTTTTCATTATCAAGAAATGTTTTAACAGAATTTGCAGAATACAGTAATTCCTCTATTCTCGAAAATGTTTTATATGAACCTTTGCGTGAAAAAAATGCCTTTGCCTATATAATGAATTTTGAAATTGAAAAAAACAAAGAATAATGGATCGTAAACTTAAAAACACAGTAATATTAATAACATTGCTTCTTCTAATTATTATATCTGGAAGTGTGTTTACCTTTGTTCTGCAAAAGGATGATATTGATAGTAGAAAAAAACGCCTTAATGACTTAAACTTAAATGCGTACAATACTAATGAGTTAATGGACCAACTTAACACTTTAAAATTAAGAGCCATTGAGTTAGACTCTATTTTGGCATTAAGAAAATTTAATATTCCAGTCAATTTACATCAATCGGAATTTTATAACTTTATCAACAAAGTTAGTTTTGAGTTCTCTCCAAAATCGTGGGTTAATATAGAGTATAAAGACCTTATTTTATCTAAACACTATAAATATTACACCTACCGTCTTTCTGGAACAGCATATTACAACGATATTTACAAAATAATTTATGCAATTGAACAAAGTAAGGAACTAAAGAAGGTACTTGCTTGTTCGTTTGATAACTTTGTTAATGTCGATAAGGAAGGAATTCCACATTATTTTGCAACTTATACTATTTCATGTGCCGTGTATCATTCAGATAACGATAGATATGCTTCATCTGTTTCAAAAGAAAATAGATTAACTCCAAATCCACTATATGATATTTTCTATCCTTTAATTAGAAATGAAATTCCTGCAAATGTTGACGATTTACTTGATGTGCAATCCGCTGAACTATTAGCATTAATTCCTGAAGGTGCTTTCATTGCTGACTCCAGAGGCACTACACATCTATTGTGGGAAGGGGACAAGGTATATCTTGGCTACCTAACTGAAATTGATTATGATGAAAATGTTGTACACTTTGTTCTTAATAAAGGTGGTATAATTGAAAAACTTACGTTGACGTTAGACAAAAAAGAAAAAATGATAAATTGAGTGAATAAAATGAAAAAGATAACGCTACTACTAATATTACTATTTGCATCATCTTTGTTTGGCCAGAAAGAAATTGAGAAAAGGTTAAGTCAGTTTGTTAATCCAAACGAAATTGTCTCACTAGCCGAGCATATTCCCTTTGATAAAGCAATAGATGTTTTAAGCAAGGTTAGCAAAAAAAATACTGGCAAATCTATTATGCAATCTGGTAGTTACAAAGAACCTATTGGAATTGAAATTACTAGAATGCCCTATATGCGTGCACTTAACATAATAGTAAATTATCACGATATGATCTACACAGAAGATGCTGACGTAATTTTAGTTAAACCAGAATCTCAAGCCGGAGCAAAATTAGCAGACGAAATATACGCAGGAATAAATTCTCGTGAAGTAAAGATATCTGCCCTTTTCTTTGAAGCAAATATAACTGATTTGAAAGAACAAGGAATAAATTGGGATTTTCTTGTTCAAAAAACGGGTTTAAGTTTTGGCACAAAATTAACGTCATTTACTCAAGATCAAACTGTAGAAGGCTCTGCTACTGTAACACCTCACGAATTTATTGCAGACAACAAAACTTCTTTTGAGGTCGGTGATTTCACTGGGGATGTTCTTGGTGCATTTAAGTTTTTTGAAACTAACGGATTTGGGGAATTGATTGCAAGACCAAATATTACGGTACGCGATAAATCTACTGGTAGAATTCAAATAGGTTCCGATATTTCAATTAAAGAACGAGATTTTTCTGGTAATTTAATTGACAGATTTTACTCTACAGGAACAATAATTGAGGTTACTCCATACATGTACACCGAAGATGGACTCGATTATGTTTTACTACAACTTCAAGCAGAACGAAGCTCGGCTGACCCAGGTGAGATTACAACCGAAATAAGAAAAACTGTTGCTAATACGGAAGTATTAATGCTCGATGGAGAAGAGACTATAATTGGTGGTCTTTTTACACACGAAGAAATTGTAACTCGAAGTGGCATCCCATTTTTAAAAGATTTGCCGTGGTGGGTATTCGGCATTAGATATTTAACTGGATCTGATAAGACTTCAACAATTAAAAGAGAAATAATCATCTTAATTAAACTAGAGATTGTACCTACATTAAAAGATAGAATTGCTAAGAAAAAAGAAGAATTGCTAAAAGAAACTATTTTAGAAAATGAAAATTATTTAAAAAGCATTAAAACTCAAAAAGAAAATGCTCATAGCGAAATAAATGAAGCAAATACCGAAGTGATTGAGGATTAGTTGTGAATTCAATATTAATAGTTGACGACGATATAAAATTATGTGCAACTCTTTCGGAAGATTTGAATGAGATTGGCTACTACACCCACTTTGTTACTAATGTTTCAGATGCTCTCGAGTATATTAATTCATCCGATGTTAATTTGATATTATTAGATTTAAAAATGCCTGGGAAAGATGGATTTGAGCTACTATCCGAAGTTAGAAAAAAGGATACGGATATTAAAATTATTGTGCAGACCGCCAATTCAGATGTTGAAAGTGCAGTTAAAGCGGCTAAGTTTGGAGTTGATGAGTATATTTTAAAAGCTTATAAATTTGACAAACTTCTTTTAACTACTAGACGCGTTTTACAAAAAAAATCATCTGAACATGCCGAAAACCAGGCAATTTAATTTTTTCAAAAAATTGTGAAATAAAACTAGTATGCAAAAGGATTTACGCACTAGTGAATTATTATAATTGCGAGTTTCATCCCGGCAAAAAGACTCGGGACAATTTATGGCAAAAATATAGAATTATAAGAAAATGAAAATTAATGTTAGACTTTTATTAATTACCTTTAGCGTAATTGTTATTATTTCATTGTCATCCACTTTTGTCTATTATTCAACTACAACTTCTCTTCTTAAAAACCAACATTCAAAAACCTTACTAAATTCAACCACTGATTTTAACCTTGCCTTTCAAAACTTGGTGGCTTCTCTTGACAACGAACTATATGAAATAACTGAAGAGAAAAACTTTTCTCCTTTAAGGTTAGACGCATTAGATTTTATTATTACAATAGATGAGAACAGTGAAATTGTTTCTAACCGATTTGCATATAGCAGTAATATAAACAGAGCTTTATTTGCTAATTCTTTTGATGATTTTCTAATTAAATATCCAAACATAATATTAAAGTATTATCAGAATAACGAAAAAGAAGCTTTCTTTTATGGAAAAGTAATAAATGAGCAGATGTTAAATACATTAAGTGAAAAAGTACGTGCTGAAGTTGTTTTAATAATCGACAAAACTCCATATATTTCATCAAATAAATTACAAAATGAAGTTTACTATCCGAGTCTAATTGAGGTAGTAAACAAGAAAGTTTTCCCACAAAACCCTACCATCTTTTACAAAGAAATTGATAACGTTGATTTTTTTGCAAATAGTTACACACCAGAATTTTTAATTTTTTCAAAGGACCCACTTCAATTTATTGTTTTTACAGTTCCTACTGACTTGGCGGAATTTCGTGGGAAGATGCAATCGATAACACTAACAATAGCATCTACAGGTGTACTGCTCTCGCTTATTTTTGTTCTTCTGTTTACAACAAAAATTAGAAAGCAAATTTCTCTTTTAAGTGAGGCCACAAGAATTACAGTTGGCGGAGATTTATCTCATAGAGTTAAAATACTATCAAATGACGAACTTGGAAATCTTGGAAAAGTATTTAATGATATGCTAGAGCATATTCAACTAAACGAAAAATCCGAACGAGAGTATAGTGAATTAATTACAATTATAAACAAAACTCCAATTTTAAAAGAGTTGACAGATACCGTACTTGAAAAAATTATCACAACAACAAGTGTTTTGTTTGGTGTATTCTATCTAGTTGAGAAACAAAATGTAAAACCTATTTCTAAATATGGAATAAGCCAATCTGTACTTTATCAGAATGACACTGAGAAAACTTATTCGGATGTACTAGATAATAAAAAGACTGTTGAGTTAACCTTTGATGATAATTCCCCCGTTATAAAAACTGGATTGGCTGAAATAAAAATTAAATATCTTCTAATTATGCCAATTATTTTTAACAACACTATTTTAGGAATTATTGAATTAGCATGTGAGCATGTACCAAGTAAATCACCAATCCATTATTTAAATAAAATTAAATACCAATTGGCGGTTGGATTAAATAGTGCCCTCTCGTTTGAGCAACTTGAGAACTTAGTTAATGAATTGCGTCTTCTTAACGAAGAATATCACAAGCAAAACTTGCAGATATCTAACCAAAATTCTGAATTACTCAACTTGCATCAAGAATTTAAAACCCAAGCAGAAGAATTAGAAAAGCAACGGGGAAAAGCCGTTGAACTTTCACATGTTAAATCTCAATTTTTGGCAAATATGTCTCATGAATTGAGAACACCACTGAATTCTATACTTGGTTTAACGGAGTTAATTTCAGAGGACTCATCAACATTTCCTAAAACAAAAGATAGATTAAAAATTGTTTTACGCAATGGCAAAAAACTACTTTCAATGATTAATAATATTCTTGAGTTCTCAAAAATTGAATCTGGCAAGTTTGATGTTATAAAATCTAATTTTGTTTTAAGTGAGTTTACACTTGATATCTACAATGCAATGGAACCTCTAGTTACAGAAAAGGGCTTAAACTTTGAGATAACGCTCGATAGCAATTTTGATTTATTAATCAATTCTGATAGACATAAGTTAGAACAAATATTATTAAATCTTCTTAGTAATGCCATAAAATTTACTGATGTTGGTGGAATTAAGATTTTACTCACAATTATTGATAATATTTCACTTAGAATTGATGTTATTGATACTGGCATTGGCATCTCGGACGAAGAGAAGAAAAGAATATTTAATGAATTTGAACAAGTAGATTATACTTCGTCTCGAAAGTATCAGGGTGCAGGGTTAGGTTTGGCAATTTGCAAAAAATATGTTGAACTGCTTGGTGGCGAAATTCTTGTCTCAGGAAACAACTCGAGTGGAACTACTTTTTCTGTAAAGTTAAGCAATGTTATTTTAGAAAAATTTACCATTAATAAAAACCTACAGCACAAAAACAGCATTGCTAACTCGGAGCAAGAAACAAAGAGAATTGTAATTCTTCAAAACGAAGAAGAAAGCAACCAAGAAATTCTTAACTACTTTGGAAAGAACGATTTTGATGTAATTGAAAGTAACGCTGGTGCTGATGTAATTAACCAACTAGAACAAACATCAATAGACGGAATAGTGTTGAACCTTAGTGTAAACTCGGCTAGCGAGTGGGAGCTAATATATCAACTGAAGGAGAATAAGAAATCTAAAGACATAGCTTTGTTTGTCTTATTCCAAAACAAAGCAAACAATGTTTTCTATTCACAACTATTTGCTGATTTTATTGCTGACTTTAATGATTTTGAATATTTGCAAAAATTAATAGAATTATTTGATATACAATATAACGAAGTTAAATCTGTGCAAATAATTAGTAATTACCATAACGAAATTGAAGAGAGCATTTCTAAGCTGGATAGAACTTTTTCAATAGCAAAAACTAAATTAGGTCCAAATTTTTCCAAAGGCATTAATTCAGAATTTGACCTATCCATAATAGATGCAAGCTTGTTTGATACTACAATATGGAATAAACTGAAGTCAAAAAACACACCTATTTTGATTTTTATTAATCAAAAAATGATTAACGAGAACTTAGCTTTTATGAAGAATAATTGGCTCTCGTTAAGTGCAAAATATTCAATTTCTAACGAAGAGGTTTTTGCACTACTTAGTCAACAGATATCATTAACAAAAAAAATAAAAAAAAGTGTAACTTCACAAATAGAAAAAGTTGTGGAAACTAGCAGTGCAACTACAATGACTACAAGTCGGTTTAATGTTTTAGTTGTTGATGATGATAAAGACACTCAATTTACCGTTGGCGAAATACTTCAGAATATTGGGTGTGATGTGTCATACTCAAATAACGGCTTAGAGTGTTTGAGCACTTTAAAAGATTATACTCCAGATTTAATTTTGTTAGATATTATGATGCCAGTTATGGATGGATTTGAAACAGTAAAAAAAATTAGAACAAATGAAAAGACAAAACATCTAACTGTCTATGCAATTACAGCACAAGCAATGTTGGATGATATTAGCATAATTAAAAATAGTGGATTCGATGATTTAATTACAAAACCAGTAAATGCTTCAACGCTTTCATTTAAAATTCAACAAGCTATTCAAAAGAGAACCCAAAATATATGAAAAGAGTTTTAGTTGTAGATGACCAAAAGGATAATGTTTTTGTTTTAGAAGACAGATTAAAACGAGAAGGCTACGATGTTCTAAAAGCCTACGACGGTCAAACATGCATAGACATTGCAGAAGAAGCTGCCCCCGATATTATTTTATTGGATGTAATGATGCCTGGTATGTCTGGCTTTGAGGTTTGCAAAGTACTAACCGATTCCAAGACTACCAAAAACATTCCAATAATTTTAGTTACTGCTTTAACTGAGGCTGAAGATTTAAAAGAAGGATTTTTAGCTGGTGCTTTTGACTATGTAAAAAAACCATTTAATAGAGTTGAACTTATTGCAAGAGTTAAGGCGGCTCTTAGATTCAGTGAATCACAAAAGGTTATGTTAGAGTTTGAAAAAGTAAGTACATTTTCAGCAACTGTTTCAACTGCAAATCACGAAATTAAACAACCCCTTACTTTAATAAATTTATCTACTGCAGCAGTTAATAGAGAGCTTGGAAAAGACGAAGTAAACAAAGACGTAATAAAAAAACGAATTGGCTTTATTGAAGATGCAACACGCGATATTATTTCAGTGTTAGATAAGTTAAGTTCAATTAAAACGCCGGTTCTTGCAGATTGGGTGAATGATGTTAAGCTTGTTGAGTTATCTAATGGCAAGGACAAAAAGAACTAATTAAGTAACGTTTGGATAACTTTGAGCATGCTTTCAAAACTCCAAGGTTTTTTAATTTTGTAATTAATATTAACTTTTGAATAATCTTTTTCAATTGCTTCCTGAGAACCTGTAGTTAAAATTATTGGCACCAACAAATCCTTTTTCCTAATTTGACTAATACATTCCACACCATCAAGTTCCGGCATTGTTTTGTCAACTATTACTAAGTCAAAGCGACCTTTCTTGAATTTGTTTAATGCACTTTTGCCGTCAGAGGCAGTAACAACTTTGTAATTATAGGATATCAACAAATCTGAAAATAGCTCAAGAATCACTTGGTCGTCATCGGCTAATAATATTTTTGAAGAAACGGTAGAGTCTTTGTCAATTACAGTTTTCTCACTTGCAGGCAGAGTGATAATAAATTCTGTTCCCCTTTTTAACTCACTAAGCACTTCAATACTTCCGTTATGTTCATTAATTATTTTTTTAACAATTGATAATCCAAGTCCGGAATTTGAATTTGATTTTTTTGTGCTGTACCCTTCTTCAAAAATGTTTTTTAACTTCCGTGATGGAATGCCAACTCCCGTATCTTTAATAGAAATTAAAAGTTCATCCTTTTTTCTGCTATTTTTTACTGAGAACATTATAGAACCAGAATTCCCAATAGATTCAATAGCATTTACAATTAAGTTCAGAAAAACTCTATACAAATCTGTGTAATTTGCCAAAACCTTATTCGGTTCTTTTCCAAATTTGAATTTTAATTTAATGTTTTTAGCCAACGTGGTTTTTATAGTTGATTCTAGATCTTTAGCTATATCAACTAACTCAATATTTCTTTTTTGTTTTATTGAGTTCACCTCTAATGTGTTGATAATATCAACAGCTCTTAAGGAATTAGATTTTATTGTTGCTACTAATTTTGCCGCTTCTATATTTTCTGAAATAAGTTTTTCTAAAATATTAGTTGTGTTTATGCTTGTTGTATAGATATTATTTAAATCATGAATTGATTGCTTAAGATGAGATGATAAATATGATTTGTTGAACTTTTTAGACATTTAGAATCCCAAATATAAAAGTCTATTTAGAAAGATTATATTTTCGAATTTTAGTGTAAAGTGTTTTTTGACTAATTCCTAAAACTCTTGCTGTAATTTCTCTATTCCAGTCATTTGCATCTAAAATTTGTTTAATATGTATTTCTTCTAACTGGTCTAAACTTAATACATCCATATTTTCGCTGTAGTAAAGTGCATCATCGCCGCCCCCTACATCTTGAATGTTTAAATCTTTAGGATTAATTTCATCGTATTCCGAAAAAATTAAAGAACGCTCAATTATATGTTCCAACTCTCTTACGTTTCCAGGAAAAGAGTATTTCATTAATACATTTTCAGAATCTTTTGAGAGATGTTTTTTTGAGTGAACAGACGATTTTTTATGTAGAAAATATTTAGCCAACAGAAGAACGTCGTTCCCTCTTTTGTTTAATGGAGGAATGGTTAACGTAATAACATTTAGGCGAAAAAGAAGATCTCGTCTAAAATTCTTTTTATCAGCTTCTTCCATCAAATTTTTATTTGTTGCTCCAATTACCCTAACATCAGAAGAAAGATTTGTTACTCCACCTACACGCCTGAACTCACCATTCTCAAGAAAACGTAAAAGCTTTGGCTGAATTGCTAAACTTAATTCACCAATTTCATCTAGAAAAAGGGTTCCACCATTTGCCATCTCAACAAGACCTTGCTTCGAGGTTTTTGCATCAGTAAATGCACCCTTTTCGTGTCCAAAGAGTTCGCTCTCAAACAAAGCATCTGGCAGAGAGGCACAATTAATAGCTACAAAAGGCTTACTATCTCTATTTGAATGTTTATGCACAAACTCTGCAAAAAGTTCTTTACCTGTACCTGTATCGCCTTCTAATAAAATATTAGAATCCGATTTTGCTGCTCTTTCTGCAAACGAAAGAACTTCTCTTATAGTAGTGCTTTCTCCAATTATTGAATGCGAAGTTACTCTATCAACTTTAGAGGTTAAAATTTCATTTTTTATAATTAAACCTTTATGCTCTAGTGCACGTTCAATTATAACTAATAATTGTCCAAATTCGTATGGTTTAGTAATAAAATCATAAGCACCGTCTTTAATGCACTGAATCGCTGTTCTAATTTCGGTTTTCGCGGTAAGGACAATAACCTGTAGAGTTGGATGATTTTCTTTTGTGTATTTAAGAACCTCTTCCCCTTGAACATCTGTCATTTCAAGATCGAGCAATAATAAATCGTAAGTCTTTTTCTTCAAATTTTCTATTGCATACTTTCCATCAAAGGTAATATCAACTTCGTACCCTTCGTTGATAAGCTCTTCCTTTAAAAGATAGCAAAGAGTTTGGTCATCATCAGTTATTAATATGTGTCCATTTTTCATAAGATTCATTCTTTATTATTACAATAACAAATATAGGAATAATTGTCACAAATCGTTTTAGGCACCTTCTATTTGTCTCTAACTAAAAGAGAAATATTTCCTCCAGAAAGAATTAGAGCAACTCTTTTATTAGTAAACAATTCAGGATTTTCCATAACAACTGCAAGGACAGTAGCCGAAGAGGGTTCGATTAAAATTTTCATCCGCTCCCAAATTAAATACATCGCTGATAAAATAGATTCTTCTTCAACAGTAATAATTCTATCGATACCTTCTTTAATAATTCCAAAAGTTTTTTTACTCAAAGAGGTCAAGAGTCCATCGGCAATAGTTTGTGGGTTTACCGATGGATAAATTTCACCATCTCTAATTGAACGAAAAGCATCATCAGCACCAATGGGTTCAGCACCAATAACTTTTGTTGAAGCAGAAAAATATTTTGTAGCTAGAATTGAACCGCTCATTAACCCGCCGCCGCCTACTGGTGCAATAAGATAATCTAGGTTAGACAGCTCTTCATAAATTTCTTTGGCACAGGTGGCTTGTCCAGTAATAATGCGGTAATCATCGTAAGGATGGATAAATGTAGCGGAAGTTTTCTTCACAATTTCATCTAATGTTTTTTCTCTATCACTAAGAGTTGGCTTACAGAATGTAACATTTCCGCCATATCCTTTCACGGCATTTATTTTCACTTCAGGTGCATTCTCTGGCATAGCAATGTATGACGGAACTCCTAGTTTGTTTGCTGCTAAAGCCAACGCACCTGCATGATTTCCTGAAGAGTGGGTAGCCACGCCATTCTTTAATTCATCCTCGGATAAAGATAATATTGCGTTTGTTGCTCCTCGCATTTTAAATGCCCCGGCTTTTTGAAAATTTTCACACTTGAAAAACAGTTGAGTATTAAAGATTTTATTTATTGATTCGGAAGTTAATATTGGCGTTTTGTGAATGTATGGTTTAATATTTTGGTGAGCTAATTCTATATCATTTTTTGTTGGAGGATTTTTCATTTTATTTTTTAATTGAGTTCCAAAAATAATTAATATGCGATTCTGATTTCTGTTTTAAAATTTTCCAATCCACTTTATTATTGCTTAAATACTGAAGACGCATCATAAACAGTGGATAAACAAATTCTTCAGCAAGAATTCTAGAATCACCCCTCTTTATGAATTTATAATTTAACATCTGAGAAAAAATTATTCCCCAAATTTTAATAGTCTCTTCAATTAAAATATTTACTGAAACACCTGCTGAACTATCACTTCTAAATTGTTCTATTAAAATTAATCGCAGATATTTTTTCTGTTCATCTTTATTCCAATGAACAAACAATACATCAACAAATTTTTCAATAAAGATTTTAGGTTTGCTTAAATATTCCAACAGTTCATCAGTAAGTAATTCAAGCCCTACCGAATTATCTTTGGCATCTTGAATTAACTCTGACATAATTGCTTCTTTTGAAGAAAAATAATTGTAGAGAGCACTCTCCCTTACTCCAGCCTCCTTTCCAATATCGCGAACAGAGCCTCCAGCAAAGCCAAGTGTGGAAAATAAATTTAGTGCTTCCTCTTTAATCCGGTCTCTAGTTTTTTGTCCCTTAGCCATAATTCTTTTATTTAACTTGAAAAATATTGGTTTAAAATAAATAAAATAGTTGTTAAAATCTCAGTATGTTTATTCTTTTAATTATTAGATGGTTAATTTGCACGAACATTCATCAAACATACTCTTTTCAGCACTAACAATAACTAGTTTCATTTTCACCATGATGCTACTTATTGAATACATAAATGTAATTACAAAAGGTAGTTGGCAATCTAAAATTCCCAAAAGTAAATATGGGCAATATATTTTAGGGGTTCTCTTTGGAGCTATACCAGGGTGCCTCGGAGCTTATACAGTTGTTTCGCTCTTTTCACACAAGGTTGTTGGGTTTGGAGCATTAGTTGCCACAATGATTGCAACAAGTGGCGATGAAGCGTTTATAATGCTTTCCCTTTTTCCTGAAAAAGCAATTATGCTTTTCATACTTCTTGCTGTAATTGGATTCTTCTCTGGAATAATAACCGATGTAGTTATTAAAAAATTTAATATAAATTTTAATTTACATGAACCTAAATTTGAGGTACACGAAAACGACGCATGCCCATGTTTTTCAATCAACGATATAAGTGCTCACTTAATAAACATTACTTTCCAGCGCACATTACTCATTGGGCTTTTTTTAATTTTGATTGGAATTCAAACAAATAATCTTCTAGGGCATGATGCGTGGAATTGGATAAATATTACATTTCTATTATCTGGGTTATTCGGTTTGTTTGTTGTTTTAACTGTCCCAAATCATTTTTTAGAAAAACATCTTTGGGAACATGTGTTAAAGAAACATTTATTAAAAGTATTTCTTTGGACTTTAGGAACACTTGCTGCTCTTCATTTTTTAGAATCATTTTTGGATATCAGTCAATGGATTGAAAGCAATCTCTGGATTGTTTTAACTCTTGCCGTTCTGGTTGGAATGGTTCCTGAATCTGGCCCTCATCTAATTTTTGTTACTTTATTTGTTGGTGGAACAATTCCGTTTTCAATTTTAATGGCAAGTTCCATTGTTCAGGATGGACACGGAGCGATTCCACTTTTGGCTTTATCCAAAAAGAGTTTTGTTATTTTAAAAGTAATAAATCTAGTTGTTGGATTTACAATTGGAGCCTTTGGTTTATTATTTATTTAATATTAATTCATTCCAATTTTTAGAAACTCATTTAATGGTTTCCCCGCGTGGTACAAATCCATTATTGTCTTTAATAAATTTTTAGATAGTATTTCTTTTACACTTAATGATTTTAAAAAGTAAAATTGCTTATTGGCAATTAAAGGTTCTGTTAAATTGAGTTCCTTAAATTCACTTGGTATTCTCTTGTTTTTTTCGCCTAGTAATACTCCAAAATATTTTTTAAACTTTTTATCATTGATTGTTAGGTGAAACTCATCCAAATTATCAGCAATAAATTCTCTTAAGTTTTGTAATTGATTCCTTGCTAGAAAATGGGCCCCACCATAAAATCTGATTACACTATTACTTAACTCAAGATAGATACCGGGTGATGTAAAATCCTTTCTTCCGCCTTCTGAAATTACGGCAGACACATTTGTTTTATAGGGCGTTTTATCTTTGCTAAACCTAACATCTTTATAAATTCTGAATATTGCTTCCTTCGGAGTAAGCACAATGTTTTCGTCAACTTCTTTGATTTCATTTATTAATGCTTCAATAAATATTTCAAACGGTTCTTTTACAAAACTGGTAAATTCTTTTTTGTTTTCATTGAACCAATCGCGGTTGTTATTGTTTTCAAGCTTATTGAAAAAGTTTATGAACTCATTTGAAAAGAATTGCATAATTACTCCTTTATTTTATTAATGTGAACAAGTTATCAAAAATATTCCAAGATGTGAAGTTTTAGGTTCTATAATTCATCTTTCTTATTTACTTTTGTTAATGGATAAATTACAAACTGATACAGATATCAATAAGAATATGAATGAATTTTCATCGCACGAGATTAAGATTGTAAAAACAGAATTTGCAAAGCATGTAAATGGCGAATTAAATACAGAACAGCTAAAAAAGACAGAAAAATTCTTTGATAGAATACTAAAGAATAACAATGCAATTAAATTGCTTATTAATGTTGAGACCAACAAAATAGTAAATAGTAATGAAGCAGCTCAGAGGTTCTACGGATACAGTCAGCACGAACTTCATAGTAGAGAAATATTTGAAATAAATGTTTTAAAAGGTGATGAAGTTAAAGCAGAATATATTCGTTCTAAAAAGTTAGGAAGAGATTATTTTAAAAGTAAGCAAAAAAACTCTCTAGGTGAAATAAAAAACGTAATGGTGCGTTCAACGCCATTAACTATGCAAGATGACCATTTCATATACTTGATAATTCATGAATTATCCGATGATAAAAAAAACATCCAGAATGAAACTAGTGTAAAAAATGCACCCATTTTTTCTTTGTCTCCCACTGAAGAAAATAGTTTTCTCGACGACGACTTAAGTTTAATTGAGCAAAATGCTAAAGATTTAGTTTCTTTATCAAATAAATTAGCTGAATCGGAGAAAAAACTCAAGCTGCTAAATGCTAGCAAGGATAGATTTTTTTCAATAATTTCACACGATTTAAAAAACAGCTTTTTCTCTGTAATGGGATTAAGCAAAATTTTGGCTGATCCAGAAAACGAAGACTCAGCTGAAAAGAAATTAGAAACAGCTCAAATGTTAAACAATAGTTCAAAAAAACTTTACGCTTTCTTAGAAAATTTGTTAAGCTGGGCAAGGGTTCAGCGAGGCGAAACTGAATTTGAGCCTGCCGAAAATAATCTTTACGAAATTGCAGTAGAAGTCATTTATCTCTTTAACCAAAAAGCGGAACAGAACGGTATAAATCTCACGCACAATATTAGTTCAAATACTTCCGTTTTCTGCGATTCAAATATGACAAAAACTATTTTACGAAACCTGGTTTCAAACGCTCTCAATTTTACGAACAATGGCGGTTCTGTTGTAATTGATTCTAAAAACAATGAAGATGAAGTTATCATTACCGTTACTGACACTGGCGTTGGGATTAGTGAATTGAACATCAATAAACTTTTAAGAATTGACTCGAAACATATTGGAACCAATACACAGGGTGAAAAAGGAACTGGTCTAGGTTTAATTCTTTGCAAAGAGTTTGTAGAAAAACACAGTGGTAATATTTGGATTGAAAGCGAGCTTGGAAAGGGAAGTCGGTTTGTTTTTACACTTCCGAATAAGAAATTAGAAAATTAAATTTTAAAATAGTATCTACTTCCAATAGCTATATCTATGTCTAATCCAGTTGTAGGAAGCAACCTAAATGAGGGAGCAATTTCAAAAAACACATCTATTGGAAATTTTTTAAGATACATTAATAATCCAACAGTGCCTCTAACACCAACGTACATCTGACTATTATAAGGGAATCTCATTCGCAAACCAAATCCATAATATACAGGCAATTTATATTTCAGTTTGAAAAGATCTTTAATATGATAAAGATAATCAGCGTGAACTGAAAGCCCCGAACTTGCACCAAATAATCCAGTTCCAATTCCAAAATCCACAGCATGGGAATCGTCCAGCCAATATTTTCCACTTAAACCTGACGGCTCACCAAGCATTACACCACTTCCAGATCCAGTTTCTTGGGCAGAGGTTATCTCTATTATAGAAAATAGGAAGATAGAAATTAAAAATAGTTTTTTCATCTTAGCAAAAATAAGTTTTACAAATTGTTTTATCTCTAACACTCAATTATACAAAATTGTAACTAAATTATTAACTTTAATATTATAATTTTTAATTAAAAGAGCGATTATGGAAAATAACAATAAAGTTTATGATCTACTTAAAAATCAAAAATATGACTTTGATTATTCAATAAAAGAGACTGCAATAGTATTAGCAGCAGGGCATGGAAAAAGGATAAAATCACAAACTTCCAAAATGCTTCATAAAATTTGGGAAAAGCCAACAGTAGAACGAGTTGCCGATGCCTGTAAAAAAGGATTAGAGAACGTTAACTCTATTATTGTAGTCGGAATAAAAGCTGCAGATGTTATGGAATCGATAAGCGATAACCCAAATACAATTTTTGCTTATCAAGAGGAACAAAATGGTACTGGACATGCAGTACAAGTTGCAGTTGGAAAAATTGAAAAGGATTACGATGGTACTGTGTACATACTTCCTGGAGATATGGGATTAATTGATAGTGAAACAATTTCCGATTTTAAGAAAAGTTTTACTAACTCCAGTGCTAATATGATGGTGCTTACTGGACTTTACGAAGGCGATTCAGATAAAAATGCTTACGGTAGAATTGTACGCGTTAAAGAGCTTGATGTGAAAGGAAATTCATCTGGCGAAGACTTTGGGAAAGTGATTGAAATTATTGAGTACAAAGATATTTTAAGTCTTAAAGAAGACGAGAACTACTCCACAACATTTCACAATAAAGAGTATAGCTTTACTAGAACTGAACTTATTGAAAATAATGAATTTAATTCTGGAGTTTATGCCGTTGAGTATAAATATTTAAAAGAAATGTTGAATAAAATAGATAGTGATAACGCTCAGGGTGAAATATACATTACTGATTTAATTTTAATTTTTAATAGTAACGGATTAACAGTGCGTGCAGTTCATCCTCACGAACAACACGTCTTAATGGGCTTCAACAATAAATCAGTATTGCTAGAGATGGAACATATTGCTAGAAAGCAAACTTATTCACTTATAAAAGATATTATAGAAATTGAAGATCCTGATGATTTCTTTATCCACGAAAATGTTGTAGAAGACATTATAGCATTAGACAAAAAAGGAAATCCATTAGATATAAAAATTGGCAAAGGTGTTTACCTCGGGAAAGGTGCAAAAATTAATTTCAACCTTTCACTAATGAAAAATGTTTATGTAAAAGGAAATGTTAGATTTGGGGAGAATGTTTCAGTATGGCAAAGTGCTCATCTCTCAACATTTTCTGACCAAGTAATGACAATAGGAAACAATTCCGAAATACTTTGGGGCGATATTATCAAAGGTAATATCAAAATTGGTAATAATTCACAAATAGAATCTAGCGTTAACATGACTGGAAGTAGCGAATACCCCGTTATCATTGGGGATAATGTTACTATCAAAGGAACAAGCTATCTTTTTGGAAGTACTGTTGATGATGATGTATTTATTGAGCATTCAATATTAATTAAAAAGAACGTTGATAAAGTGATAATGAAAAATGGCGAAGTTAAAAAAATACGATTTTTCTTACCACCCCCAGAAGGAATAGATTCTATTACTAATTTATAGTTTGTAACTCTTAAGAGGACTCAAAGTTTGAGGCCTCTTAAGAGAATCTTTAGCTAAAGCAACATCCTCTCTTCAAATAAACGGGCAACTTGTTCCTCGGCATCTACAATTTTTAATTTATGAAACATGCACCCTTTTTTCAGGCAACCTTCTACAATTCCTTGGCTCGGCAAATGGAATAAAAACATTGGCGATAAACAAACTTGACATGTATCATCAACTGCTGTAAGGTTTTCATTGCACTCAGGACAAAACAATTCAATAACCTCACCATCTGGAACGTACATTCCTTCAATAATATTATCAAAACTACCATAAATAGGATCAATATAAATAAACCCACTATTTTCTTTGTATTTAGCTTTTACTTTAATTGAAGCATAGTCGTTAATTTTTACATTCTCACACCTCAAAGAATGTCCTTTAGAGCAGGAAGGATGATCTACATGTAGAGGATGTTTAGAGACATCTATTTCTATTTGAACTTTAGTTTTTTCATCCATTTTGTATCCTTTAAATAATTGTGATATTAAATTTTCAATATTTCAAAATAGTAATCTTATGTGTAAAAAACGAATCAAATATATAACTCGAAAATCATTAATAATGGTTGTCAAGTAACCGACATATATT